>NZ_MUFM01000004.1:0-145449 GCF_001996125.1 Salinivibrio sp. PR932
CACGCGAAAAGGGAGTAATTTAATATAGTCTTTTAACCATGACGTGATATCATCAGATGATCCATCATCGGCAACAATCACATCAAAGTTATAGGTTTTCTCTTCTTTGAGTGATTAGAAAATCATACACAATGCCTTTTTATTATTGTAAAAAGAAATAATGACTGTTGCTTTTCTATCGTCCATAATATTTTTAAATCATTTGGAAGGTGTTAATTTGTTTCGTAGTATAACAATTATGTATAAGGTTTGGGACTGATTCGTGCGCTGGCTATACACCTTTATCCTGACTCTTGTGGCCCCATTATTATTAGTGGGCCTATATCGAAAGCGTCCCGGGAAACCGGCCGTCGGTGCGCGATGGCGGGAGCACTTTGGCCGTACGCCAGCTGTTGAGGGGCAGCCGATTTGGCTGCATGCGGTTTCTGTGGGCGAAGTGCTCGCCGCGAAACCCGTAATTGCCGCGTTGCAGCAGGCCTATCCATCCATTCCTTTGCTCGTCACCACCACGACCCCAACCGGCGCAGAGCAGGCAGAGAAGATAGAAGGCATTATCCATCGCTATATGCCAGTCGATTTTAACTTCGCTGTCCGTGGTTTTTTGCGCGCAGTAAAACCCCGCCTGTGCGTGATTATGGAAACCGAGCTGTGGCCAAACACCCTCGTTAACGTCCATCAAGCCGGTGTGCCTATCGTGGTCATCAATGCGCGCTTGTCCGAGAAAGCGTGCCGCGGCTATAAACGAATCGCACCGCTATTTCGTACCATGAGCCAAAATATCGATGTAATTTTATGTCAGCACGACAGCGATAAGGCCCGTTTTGCCGAATTGGGGGTTGCTGACAATAAGCTGGCGACGGTCGGCTCGGTCAAATTTGATATTAAAGCTACGGACCCACATCTGGGCCAATCACTGATTGATGACATTGGAGCGCGTCCATGCTGGGTCGCCGCCAGTACGCATGAGGGCGAAGATGCCATCATGCTCGACGCCCATGCTGCCTTGCTCCGTGATTATCCCGATGCCTTGTTAATTTTGGTTCCCCGTCATCCGGAGCGGTTTGATGGCGTAGAAGCGCAGATCCACACCCACGGACTCAGCGTCCAGCGCCGTACGAGTGACGCGCCAATCGCCCTATCCTCGCAAGTCTATTTAGGGGATACCATGGGAGAAATGATGACATATCTGGCTGCTGCGAACGTGGTTGTCATGGCGGGTAGCTTTCTCGGCCCTAAAGTCGGTGGGCATAACTTGCTCGAGCCTGCCGCGCTCGCGAAGCCACAATTAACGGGACCCAGCTACTACAATTTCCAAGTGATTGGTGACACCTTGATTGAAGCGGGCGCCTTGCAAGTATGCAACGACAGCCGCGATATTGCCGCGAAGATCGGTGCCTTTTTCTCGTCGCCACCACTGGGCGCGCAAGCAGGACAAGCCGGATTACAGGTTGTTGAGCAAAACCGAGGGGCAGTCGAGCGCACCTTGCAAGCACTGGCGCCTTGGTTAAATCGCTAACCCCTATTTGCGAATCTTGTTATAGCCTTTTAGCACGGCGGCCCAATCTTCGGGCTGCCAATGGATTTGACGTTTTTCCTTCTCTTTTTTAAACGAGCGATGCAAACGCGCTAAGTTGTCTTCTTTCCATTGTTCACCATCACGCTGCTGGCATTTGTCGAAATCAATTAACCACAACTTGCCTTTCTTATCGCGAAGAATGTTGTGAATATTGAGGTCAGTGTGACAAACACCGGCATCGTGAAGCCGTCGAACGAGTCGTCCGATGGATCGATAATCATGAGCCAATAGTGCATGTTCACAGAGAATAGCCACAAGATCGCGCGCGCCTGGCACTTTTTCAACCAGAATATCTGCCCGATACGTGCGCCCAGATTTGACCGCGCGCGCCGCAACCGGTCGAGGCACTGGCAACTTTTTCGCCCGCAAATAGGCGAGTAACGTCAGCTCCGCCCCGCAACGGGTTGTCTCCCAACCGGTGAACCAGTACTGATCTTTTACCAGCTTACCGAACAAACCGCCCCGATAATAATGGCGCAATGCCATTTCCATCTTAGGACCACGCACAAAAAACGTCGTACCGCGTCCTTTTGCTGAACCCGTCACCGCGGCTTGCTGATGCCAATAGTGAATATCGAAATAGTGGCGTGGATCCCCTTCCACCAACTCAGGGTCAAACCAAATACATTCGTTGTCGCGCTGTTCTACTTCTATACTCACTGTTTTTCCTATCTTGCGGTCTCTGCAGCGCCTATCAGTGTAACGTGCCTATTTTCAGATTCACAGACGCGCCACGATGAAGAACAATGCGTCTCGATGCATGATTTGATAACCTCTGCCCAGATAACACATCAAAAGGACAACCCTGTGACCAAGAAACAACTGACCCGTGTGATTTACCCGGGCACGTTTGACCCCATCACTAATGGCCATCTTGATTTAGTCGAACGCGCTGCAAGCATGTTCGATGAGGTCATCGTCGGTATTGCCGCAAGCCCCAGTAAAAAACCCCTGTTTGACCTGGACGAACGCGTCGCCTTAACCCAAGCGGTAACCAGTCATTTGCCCAATGTCTCTGTGGTCGGTTTTTCTGGACTACTGGTGAATTTTGCCAAGCAATACCAAGCCAACATTTTGGTACGCGGTCTACGTGCTGTCTCTGATTTCGAGTACGAGTTCCAACTGGCTAACATGAATCGCCGTTTGATGCCTGAGCTTGAAAGCGTGTTTCTCACCCCATCCGAAGAGCACTCGTTTATCTCATCGACCTTGGTCAAAGAAGTGGCACTGCACGGCGGCGACACCAGTGAGTTTGTACACCCTGATGTCTTAACCGCACTTTGCAATAAGCTTCACGTCAATACGCCATCATAGTGGCTGGCAATGCGGGCAGAATACCGTTGCCCGCTGCCCAATCACCACACGCTCTAATACCGTCTCGCATTGCGGGCAAGGTTCGCCGGCTTTGCCGTACACCCGAAGCTCCTGAGCAAAATAACCGGCTTTGCCATCTGCATTGGTAAAGTCTTTTAAGGTCGTCCCCCCTTGGGCAATCGCCGCCGCGAGCACGGTTTTTATCTCATCGACAAGACACGCTGCTTCTGAGTGCGTCAGGCTCCCTGCTGGGCGTTTGGGGTGGATCCCTGCACAAAAAAGAGATTCATTGGCATAGATATTCCCCACGCCAACGACCACCGCGTTATCCATAATGAAGGATTTCATCGCCAGTTTTTTACCCTTCGCACGCGTCAGTAAATAATCAGCGTTAAAAGCGTCACTTAATGGCTCAGGGCCAAGCTTACTCAGCACTTGATGCATTGTATCCTGCGCTTGCCACAGCCAAGCACCAAATCGTCTTGGGTCGTGATAGCGGATCATCATATTGTTGCTGAGAATGACATCCACATGGTCATGCTTTTCTGGGGCTAAGCTGGCGGGTAATACCCGTAAACTGCCCGACATCCCAAGATGCACAAGCGCCGCCCCTAGATCGCACTCGAGCAACAAATATTTGGCACGACGTGTTATCCGGCGAATCACTTGACCTTGGAGCAATTGCAATTCATCAGGCACCAGCCAGCGCAGCTGTGGTTGGCGAACAATAATTTGGGTGACGGTCTGACCTTCAACATAGGGAGTGATCCCCATGCGACTGACTTCGACTTCAGGTAATTCAGGCATGATAAGGACTTTTACTTACGACTTAGTCAACGGAAAAAGGTAACGGCTATCAACAGACACCGCCAGCCATTGGCCTTGCTCATTTTGCATTAACCAAAATTGCGGCTGCTGATAATAAGTAATACGGATAGGTTCTTGATCAGGACTACGCAGCAGCTCAAGCGTCCGCGGTGCGGTTAGTTGCGGCCGCAGCGATTGCAAGGTAGCGTCATTCACTTGTGTCCCTTTCAGTCCCAGCCAACGCTGAGCCAGCTCCGTGGGGCTAATCAATAACGGCTTGTCGGTTTGCCAACCATCGAGCGTTCGCGTCAAGGTTAAGTGCGAGAAGCGCAGCGCGAGCACCTCACTGCGTGACGTCACCAAGGCAATCACACCGTCAGGCATATCTCGGGCGTGGCGTTGGTGGCGCAGGTAGTCAGGCAATAGCATCAAACCGAAAAAGATCACCACGGAAAAAATGAGGATGTTGTTCCACGTTTTTCGTTTTAGCTTCATGAGACACCGCCACTGGATACCCGACTTTGTTAATCAGCAGTATATACACAAATGAGGCTGGCGTTGATAGCTAAGCAACCGGATGGCCCAGCCAGGAAAAATAGATATAAAAAAACCCAGCCTAGGCTGGGTCTTTCTCGAAACTTTCAACCAATTACTTGATTTTGGCTTCTTTATACATAACGTGCTTGCGAACTACGGGATCAAATTTTTTGATCTCGAACTTGCTTGGCATGTTACGTTTGTTCTTATCTGTGGTGTAGAAGTGACCAGTACCAGCAGAGGATACTAGACGAATCTTCTCGCGAATGCCTTTAGCCATTCTCTAAGTCCTCTTATACTTTCTCACCGCGGGCACGCATTTCTGCTAGTACAGAATCGATACCTTTTTTGTCGATGATGCGCATACCTTTAGTAGATAGACGCAGTTTAACGAAGCGTTTTTCGCTTTCTACCCAGAAACGATGAGTTTGCAGGTTCGGCAGAAAACGACGCTTGGTGGCGTTATTAGCGTGAGAGCGGTTGTTACCAACTACAGGACGCTTGCCAGTTACTTGGCATACTCGTGACATGAAAGTCTCTCCAAAATCGTTTCAGCTCGATATCAACCTTGTCCGCCAGTCCTGCAAATTCAAGGTCAGGCTCAAGGTCAAGGCTATCAAAGGTGGCGCATTATACTAACTGAATTCACATTGCTCAAGTCCCGAGCAGATCCTTTTGCGCTCTTTTTGATCGTTTTTTTCGCCAAAGGCGATCCTCAAAGGGATAACAACCAACCTCGTTCGGCGAAGGATACCACTTCTCCGTCCCCAACCACCAGATGATCAAGCACACGAATGTCGACTAATCCCAACGCTTGAACGATTCTTTCGGTGATTTGGCGGTCGGCCTGACTCGGCTCTGCCACACCCGAAGGGTGATTGTGGGCCAATATCAGCGCCGACGCATGTAATTCGAGTGCGCGGCGCACAATTTCACGCGGATACACACTCGCCGCATTGTGAGTGCCCTCAAAAAGTTGCTCATCGGCAATGACACGGTGTTGATTGTCGAGAAATAACACATAAAACGCTTCGCGGGGCCGGTCTCGAAGCAGCGTCGACAAATAACGGCGGGTATGATCAGGGCTGGTCAGTGCATCGGTTTTACTTAACGTTTCTTTTAAATAACGGCGACTAAGCTCCAATACCGCCTGAAGCTGGGCATATTTCGCGCTTCCTAGCCCTTTGTGCTGACAAAACGCAGCTTGGTTAGCACCCATCAGCGCACGCAGCGAACCAAAGTCATTTAACAGGTAGTCGGCCAGCTCGACCGCACTCATCCCCGTCACCCCAGTTCGCAAAAAAATCGCCAGTAACTCCGCATCAGACAGGCTTTGTGCCCCTCTACTCAGCAAACGCTCTCGTGGGCGGCAATCTTGCGGCATGGTTTTTAAGCTCATGATCGTTCTCCCTTTGCTGAGCCAGTCGTCGGCTACGACAAAGCCGATAGTAGGGAGAGGACGCCGCCTTGATACAAGCGCATCATGGCAAG
Source organism: Salinivibrio sp. PR932 (assembly GCF_001996125.1). Lineage (NCBI taxonomy): Bacteria > Pseudomonadati > Pseudomonadota > Gammaproteobacteria > Vibrionales > Vibrionaceae > Salinivibrio > Salinivibrio sp. PR932. Next base: position 5,726 of record NZ_MUFM01000004.1, read on the forward strand.
GTTGCGTTACAGTCGCCTATTTTTATTCCCCGTTGCGTGTGCTTTTCAGCAGACATCAGCCCATATCACAGCCAACCTGGCTCACACCGTGCGAGGATTCATGCGCTTGAACAAGCTTTTTACGCTAAGGATTATGGTATGGTTGCGCCATTCACTGACAACGATATCACGCATTATGGCCAGTTCTTCACAACAGCCAGCCCAGACGCTGGCAGGAAAACGTATACTGCTCGGTATGGGCGGCGGCATTGCCGCGTATAAATGTGCCGACCTCACTCGACGTCTTATTGAACGTGGGGCGACGGTCAAGGTGGTGATGACTCGCGCAGCAAAAGAATTCATCACCCCGCTGACCATGCAAGCCGTTTCCGGTCACCCGGTATCAGATAGCTTACTTGACCCCGCCGCTGAAGCGTCGATGGGCCACATTGAATTAGCCAAGTGGGCAGATTTAGTCTTGCTCGCCCCCGCGACCGCTGACTTAATTGCACGCGTCCATGCTGGCATGGGCAATGATCTGCTCACCACGGTGTGTCTCGCCACCGATGCGCCGATTGCGATTGCACCCGCAATGAATCAGCAGATGTATCGTGCAGCTGTCACGCAAGCCAATATCGCTGCATTGAGTGCGCGCGGTTGTCTGATTTGGGGGCCCGACAGTGGCGCACAAGCCTGTGGCGATGTCGGCCCGGGGCGCATGCTAGAGCCGATGGCGTTAGTGGCAGAATGTGAACACTGGGCCGGTCCCACCCCTTTGGCTGGCAAGCACATCATGATCACCGCCGGACCAACCCGAGAAGCACTCGACCCGGTGCGCTATCTTTCCAACCATAGCTCGGGAAAAATGGGCTATGCGCTCGCAGAAGCCGCCCGTGCACTGGGGGCTACCGTGACCCTAGTGAGTGGCCCAGTCGCACTACCAACGCCCACCGGCGTACACCGTGTGGATGTGACCAGTGCACAACAAATGTATGAAGCCGTCCATGCCAGCATTGCCTCACAAGACATTTTTATTGGCTGTGCGGCCGTGGCGGATTATCGTCCCCAAACCGTTGCCGAGCAAAAGCTGAAAAAACAGGCCGATAAAGATGCAATGACAGTCACCATGGTGAAAAACCCTGACATTATCGCCTCGGTAGCTGCGCTGTCGGATACACGACCTTTTACCGTTGGTTTTGCGGCAGAAACACAGGATATCGAGACCTATGCACGCGATAAGCTTGCACGTAAAGGGCTCGACATGATTTGTGCTAACGATGTCTCGCTTTCAGACCAAGGGTTTAATAGCGATCACAACGCCTTACACCTTTTCTGGCCGAACGGTGATCTCGCACTACCGTTAACAGAGAAAGCACACTTGGCGCGCGCTGTAATGACGCATATCGCCAACCGTTATCACAAGGCGGATACCAAAGCGTAACGTAAAAAAACGCCGTTACATCAAGTGTAAAAGCGTGCGCCAAGGCCACGCTTTTTGCTTTTAATACAGGCACCTCACCGCTAAGATAAAGGGCATGACTAACACGCTTGGTGGCACCTCGTCCTGATGCTTCCTTTACCGCCCGCCAACGTGAGAATAAAAGACAAAGGAATCGCATGAATGGCAGCCCCGAAAAAAAATAATCGCCGCGAAGAGATCCTCCAAGCGCTCGCGCAAATGCTGGAATCCACGCAAGGCAGCCAGCGCATCACGACCGCCAAATTGGCCGCCCAAGTTGGCGTCTCCGAGGCGGCACTCTATCGCCACTTTCCCAGCAAAGCACGCATGTTTGAGGGCTTAATTGAGTTTATTGAGGACTCATTACTGTCCCGCATCAACCTGATTATTGATGAAGAGAAAGACACCTTAGTGCGTCTTAAGCTCATTCTGCAGTTGCTGCTTGGATTTGGTGAGCGCAACCCAGGGCTGACGCGTATCATGACAGGCCATGCGTTGATGTTCGAGCAAGACCGCTTACAAGGTCGCATCAACCAATTGTTTGAGCGCGTTGAAGCGCAACTCAAGCAAGTACTGCGGGAAAGACGTTTACGAGAAGGGAAAGGCTTTCCGCTCGATGAAGCGGTGCTCGCGAGCCAACTAATTGGCCAAGTTGAAGGCAGTTTGTGCCGTTATGTACGCTCCTCTTTCAAACAACTGCCTACCGCCAACTTTGAACAGTACTGGCAATTGCTCACCAGTCAGCTGCAATAAGCCATGTAAGCAATCAGGCGCGCCGTGGCGCGCCCAGTAAAGATTAAATACCATACTCTGCTTGATAGGCTTTGACCGCCGCCAGCTGCGCCGGATCAGCCTCGCTTTGCTCCAGATAGGTCACTAAGTCACTCAAACTAATGATAGAGACAACGCGGCAGGCAAAGTCACGCTCCACTTCTTGAATCGCAGACAGCTCTCCTTGGCCCCGTTCTTGGCGGTCAATCGCCACCAAAACACCGGCAAGTTGCGCACCTTGCGCCTGGATCAGCGCCATAGATTCACGAATAGCAGTACCTGCCGTGATCACATCATCCACCAACATCACGCGACCTGCGAGCGCACTCCCCACTAACTGGCCGCCCTCGCCATGATCTTTTGCCTCTTTGCGGTTAAAACAGTAAGGCGTATCCACATCATGATGATCGGCAAGCGCGACCGCGGTGGTGGTTGCAATCGGGATCCCCTTGTACGCAGGGCCAAATAGCACATCGTAATCAATCCCAGCATCCATTAATGCAGCGGCATAAAAACGACCCAATTTTGCTAAATCACGTCCGGTATTAAACAAACCTGCATTAAAGAAATACGGGCTCTTACGGCCGGATTTCAGGGTGAATTCACCAAACTTTAAAACCTGCTTTTCAAGGGCAAACTCAATAAACTGGCGCTGGTAGGCTTTCATTCCATCCTCTCACTATTAAAACGGTTGTGACGCTTATGTCACGGGCTCCATCCTGTTCTCAGGGCAAAAAAATAGCCCCCAATGTGGGAGCTACTCAATTTGTTATGCGTCGGCTAACGCCGATTTTTGGGCAACGACAATGTCATCAATGCCCTTCTTGGCCAGTACCAACATGGCATTGAGCTCATCGGGAGTAAATGGCTCTGCCTCAGCGGTACCTTGTACCTCAATCATACGGCCATCTTCGAGCATCACCACATTCATGTCGGTGTCTGCCGCGGAGTCTTCGACGTATTCCAGATCGCAAATTGGCGTTTGCTGATAAATACCTACCGACACCGCTGCGACGTGACCTTTCATAGGGTTCGCGGCAAGTTTGCCATCACGCACCATGGCATTGAGTGCGTCAGCCAGAGCAACGCTCGCTCCCGAGATAGATGCAGTACGCGTGCCGCCGTCGGCCTGAATCACATCACAATCGACTGTAATGGTGTACTCACCCAGCGCGGTTAAATCAACCGCTGCACGCAGGCTGCGCGCGATCAGACGCTGAATTTCCATCGTGCGGCCACCTTGTTTACCGGTCGACGCTTCTCGACGGTTACGCGTATGCGTGGCACGTGGCAACATACCATATTCTGCCGTCACCCAGCCTTGGCCCTTGCCTTTTAAAAAGCGTGGCACACCCTCTTCGACAGTGGCGTTACAAATGACTTTTGTGTCGCCAAAGCAAACCAGCACAGAGCCTTCTGCGTGGGCAGTAAAACCGCGGGTAAAGCTAACGGGACGAATTTGGTCGAGCGCTCTTCCACTTGGACGCATGCAAGTAACCTTTTGGGCAGATGAAATTTGCCCGCGATTATACGTGTTTCTTGCCACGCTTGCGATCCCTGTCGGCACATCTTGCCAACACAGCTGACGCATTGCAGGTGGATGCGTATAATCAAGCCATTCACTCTTTGCACACACAAGCAGGTACCAATGATCCACAGCATGACCGCCTACGCGCGACACGAAATCAAGGGCGATTGGGGCAACGCCGTTTGGGAAATTCGTTCCGTCAACCAGCGTTATCTCGAAACCTACATTCGCATGCCCGAGCAATTGCGCAGCCTTGAGCCCGTCGTGCGTGAGCGCTTCCGCAAGCGCCTTGCGCGCGGCAAAGTGGAATGCAACTTACGCTTTGATACCTCGCAAGCCAATCAAGACAAGCTCACCATTAACGAAGCCTTGGCCAAACAAGTAATTCACGCCGCCAAATGGGTGAAAGAAACCGCTGGGGAAGGCAACATCAATCCGTTCCAGGTCCTGAACTGGCCGGGGGTGATGGAAGCCCCTGAGCAAGATACCGACGAACTGCATCGCGCCCTATTGACTGGTCTCGATGAAGCACTCGACGCCTTTATCGCCGCGCGTGCGAGCGAAGGTGACAACATGAAGGCGCTGATTGAACAGCGATTAGATGCGATTAGCGCTGAAGTCATCAAAGTGCGCGAAAAGATGCCTACCGTGATTGAATGGCAGCGTGAACGCTTAACCACACGTTTGGAAGAAGCCAAAGTGGAGCTCGATCCAACTCGCATCGAGCAAGAAATGGTGATGCTGGCGCAAAAAGTAGACGTTGCAGAAGAGCTTGACCGCTTGGACTCACACGTTTCAGAGGCGCGAAAAATCCTCAAAAAAGGCGGCGCCTGCGGCCGACGCTTGGACTTTATGATGCAAGAGTTCAACCGCGAAGCCAACACCCTCGCCTCCAAATCAATCAGCACCGAAATCACCGCCTCCGGCGTCGAGCTCAAAGTGCTTATCGAGCAAATGCGCGAGCAGATCCAGAATATTGAGTAATCACTAGCAATTCTCAGCACTGACATTCAGACAGATAGAGATAGCTCGAGCGCGATATATTGAGCTGCCTCTATCTGCTTACCCTATATTCGCTCAGCCATTTTTTGCCCTACATTTGAGGCTCGTGGCGACAAAAGACACGCATCGGTCTCTAGCCTACCGCCAGCTTCGCCGCTTGCTGCCACATAAAGTTTGGCATCGGAGTGGCTAGCTCCCACGTAATATCCATCGGCTGAGATCCAGTGTGCGAGATATAATTCACTTCGCCAAAGTTCACAAATCCCATGGTACGCCCGTATTCATCCTTGGTTTGCTCACGTACAAACAAAAACAGGCGCTTCCCTATTTTTTGATGTTGAATGTAATCTTTGCCTCGGCCTTTATCAGGACGCGAGCTGTTTTGCGATTGCCAGTGAAAGCGTGACGCATTAATCGCATAATCGTGGTACATGGTTGTCGGGGAAAATTGCTTTTCATTTTTATCCAAGGTGACAAATAGCAACTCAATATTTTGATCTTTAAGCGCATAGAGCCCCTCTCGTGCAGGTGGCTGCCGCTCAAAGATGGTAGCGCCAAAGCCAACTAGAATTTGCTCACGTGAATATCGCGCATGAAGCCGCAATGGCACATCAGGCAAATCGTCCATCCTCAACTGCTCGTGCTTGGTTTGTGACAGTTTCCAATCCAACACGTCCATTAATTCTGTTTTGATGCCCAGCCGCCTTAGCGCGGCAAAGCTTTGCGCAATGGATGAAAAGCCAAGTGCTGGCCCTGTTTGTTGCCAAACATCATAATGGCACATGAGTCGATGCCGTTCGCTACCCGTATCAGGCGCAAAGTCTGTTTGGCAAAGCTGCTGTAAAAACTGTAGATACGCATGATCATCAGTGGTTAAAATCCGCTGAAATATCGCTTTCTTGATTGTTTTAAGTGCACTTTCATCAACAGGAGAATCATTAACCTGTAGTTCTGCTTTGAACACCAATTCTGACCAACAGCCCCGCTTGTATAGTTCGTTCAAATCAATATGCGGATACAAGGTTAGGAAGTTCGCTAGCGTCAGCGGCAGGTGGGTGTGTTGAGGATATTGCCGAACCATTGCCACTAAGCGCCTTAGCGTTAACGACGCTTTGCGGATGTTATCCAAGACCATTTCTTGGGTGCGCTTAGTAAGCTCAATACGACAACCCAAAGGCGCATGTGGGAAGCCTTGTTCAATCTCATGGTTAATCGCTCGAGCGCTCTTGCCCACCAGCGCACGAAACTTGTTTGCAAAGTCATACTCGGGACGCGAATGACCGACAAAGTCCAGGACGGTACAGCACTCTTTGCCTTCGGCTAGCCGTAAACCGCGGCCTAGCTGCTGAAGGAAAATGGTTAAACTCTCGGTGGGACGCAGAAACAATAAGGTATCCACTTCTGGGATATCGACCCCCTCGTTGAAAATATCAACCACACAAAGCACATTCACCTCACCGGCGCGCAGCGATTGCTGCTTTCGCTGGCGTTCATGCCGATTGTCGCTGGTCAACACATCCGCCTTAAGCCCTTGCAGTGAAAACTGTTGAGCCATGTATTGAGCGTGTTCTTTACTCACACAAAAAGCGAGCGCTTTCATACGGCTAAGATCCGTGATGATCTCGTTCATGCTGAGTAATATCTTATCCACCCGCGCTTGGTTGGACGTATAAAGGTTAGTCAGCTGTGCAATATCATAGCGGCCACGTTGCCAAGGAATGGTCCTCAGATCGGTATCATCATCAATACCAAAATATTGGAATGGGCAAAGATGACGACGATTAATCGCCTCTGGCAACCGAACCTCAGCCGCAATAACGCCACCAAAATCCGCGAGAATATCGCCGCCATCGTGACGCTCGGGTGTCGCCGTCAGACCCAGTAGTACTGACGGCGAAAAGTAGTGCAAAATCGCTCGATAACTGCTCGCAGCAATATGATGCACTTCATCAATCACAATGTAGTCATAGTAATCGGCCGTCAAGTTGAGCGTATCGAGCTGGTTGTTCAATGTTTGAATCGAGACAAACAGCTGACGGTAATGATCTGGCGTGTGACCACCGACCCACAGCTCGCCAAAGGTGCTGTTACGTAATACCCCTCGATAGGCCGCACGCGCTTGCTTAAGGATTTCTTCACGATGGGCCACAAATAAAAAGTTGGCATCAGGGTGTTTTTTCAAAAAACGGGCAAAATCAAACGCAGAGATCAGTGTCTTACCAGTGCCTGTTGCCGCCACCACTAAATTGCGAAAACGTTGATGCGTCTGGCGCTCAACCGTCAGCTGCTCCAAAATCTCCTTCTGGTGAGGGAAAGGAGAGAGGTCGAAGAAAAACGTAGCACCATCTTCTTCGCCACCCCGCTGCTGCCGAAGGGCTTGATTCAGTTTTTCGGTACTTTTTACATCTCCGTCAAATCGTTCAAATTCATTCGACGCCCAATACGTTTCAAAGGTGCTGAGTGATTTATTGATAATGTGGGGAATTTCTTGCGAGGTAATTTTTAGGTTCCACTCCAAACCATTCGTCAGAGCAGAATGAGAGAGGTTTGACGATCCGATATAACCGGTGTGATAGCCGGTCTCGCGCAGAAACAAATAGCTTTTTGCGTGAAGACGCTCGCGCTCAGTGTTGTAGCTTAACTTCACCTCGGTATTAGGTAGGCTGGCTAAATACTCCACCGCTTTCGCGTCTGTCGCGCCCATGTATGATGTGGTGATGACCTTTAACTCGCGACCACTGCGGGTAAAGGCTTCCAGCTCTTTACGGAAAATTCTTATCCCCGCCCACTTGATGAATGATACCAACCAATAGATTTTGTCCGCGGATAAAATCTCCCTTTTCAGCTCTGATTCCAATGAAAGACCCGCGTTACTGCCACAAAAAAGCTCACTTTGCGTTAAGCCGGTGAGTGGGAAAACATCTTGCACATAACGCGCTAAATCAGATGCTATCGGGTTTTCAAACTCATAAAGGGCCGTCAGGATTTTCCCCTGACTCGCGAGCAGATTATCGTCGATAATGTCTTTGTCGTGGATCTGGGTTTTCAGCCACAGCAAGAATTGGTTGGATAGCGAAATCTGCTGAGCTAGGCGATCGTCACTGGCGGGCACCGCGTCGAGCACATGATGTAAAACATGCGATAAAAAGCGAGACAACCAAACGGACGCCTCGTTGCTGGTAAGCTCTCGCTCACCAACATAGAATCGTTCTCGATCAATACGGCTCTCAATAAGCTGCGTTACCAGCTGCTCATAAATTCCGACCTGCTGCATTTTCCTTCCACTTGATGAGCCAGTTTCACCTTACAAACCACGGGTTGTAGGCGCTATGAAAGGATCACTTTTCTATACTTTTCAAACAATAGCAACAAAGAGTTAAGCCAGACTCTATCAACGGCTCGATGTGCCGACAGGCCAAACAACCACGCCCCTCATCAGAGGGGCGTGTACTTAACTCACCGCTTCAGGCTTTTTTTCGGCCACCGGTTGCTCGGCGCGGCGCTTGTGTTTGCGATATTTGGGGTGGGTGATTGGGATCGCGGAGAGTAGCTTTTGGGTGTACTCATGCTGGGGATGATGGTAGACGGTTTCAGTCGGCCCCTCTTCTACCACATGACCAAAGTACATCACTGCCACCTTATCGGAGATATGGCGAACCACCGATAAGTCGTGGGAGATAAAAATCATCGCCAAGTTCATCTCTTGCTGGAGTTTCAGCAACAGATTAAGAATCTGCGCCTGCACCGACACATCCAAGGCGGAGACGGATTCGTCACAAATAAGCAGTTTCGGTTTAAGGGCGATCGCTCGTGCAATACCAATTCGCTGGCGCTGACCGCCCGAAAACTCATGCGGATAGCGGTTAACCGCATCATGGGGTAAACCGACTTTGTCTAATAGCTCAAGTACCCACTGACGACGCTCTTTCGCGGTGCCAATATTGTGAATAATAAAGGGCTCTTCTAAGATCCCGCCGATGGTATGGCGCTGGTTTAGCGACTCGAGCGGGTCTTGAAAGACAATCTGCATGTCTTTGCGCAGTGGCCGCATCTGACGTGGCGATAAATGCGTGATGTCTTTACCTTCAAAGAAAATTTTCCCTTCAGTCGGCTCAAACAGCTTAAGCATGGTACGGCCAAGGGTGCTTTTGCCACATCCCGACTCACCGACCAGCCCCAGCGTTTCGCCTTGTGACACCGAGAGCGATACGCCATCGACGGCTTTAATGGTGTAGCCTTGACGAAGCAGGCCTTTGCCCGAGACAAAATACTGCTTCAGATTTTCTACTCTGAGGACTTCCTTGCTCATCTCGTTCTCCTGCAACTACGTGGATGATGGCGCAGCATCAAAGTCTTCCAACGGACGAATATCAATCATCTGCTTGGGTTGATGGTGACGCCCTGGCATTAATCCCAACAAACGCTTGGTATACGGATGGGCTGGGTGATCAAAGAGTGTGAAAATATCGGCCCGTTCGCGAATTTGGCCATCGTACATCACGGCAACATCGTCACATACCTCGGCGACTACCCCCAGATCATGGGTGATAAAAATTACCGCCATGCCGGTTTCTTCTTGCAGCTCGTTAATCAGATCCAAAATCGAGGCCTGCACCGTTACATCCAAGGCGGTGGTTGGCTCATCACAAATCAAGATATCGGGCTTGCAGGCCAGTGCCATCGCGATCATTACCCGCTGACGCATCCCGCCAGACAGGTTATGCGGATACTCGTTCAGCCGCTTTTCTGGCATCGGGATTTTCACCTTAGCCAGCATGTCGAGCGCACACGCCGCGCGGGCTTTTTTGTCGAGCTCTGGGCGGTGTAGCGTCAAGACTTCATTGATTTGTCGGCCAATGGTGTGCACAGGGTTTAACGCTGTCATCGGGTCTTGAAAGATAATCGAGATCCGATTGCCGCGCATTGCATAGCGCTCTTTGGCGGGCAGAGTGACCAAGTCGGTCCCGCGGTACAAGATTTCACCACCCGTTATTTGCCCATAGGGTTTTGGAAGTAATCCCATGATTGACATCGCGGTGACACTTTTGCCGCTACCCGACTCGCCTACCAAGCCGAGCGTGCGCCCGGCTTTGACCTCAAAGCTCACCCCGTGAAGTACCTCACGGGGGCCATCGTCAGTGGTAAAATTAACGGTCAAATCCTTAACCGATAGAATGACATCCTGCGTCATAATCGCCTCTACAGCTTGTATCTGTCATCAATGATGGTTGTAGGTTCAAAGGCTTTACCTTCGTCCATGGCTTCTTCGGTGGCTTCTTTCATCGCTTCATCAATCCAGTATGTGCCAAGACCAATCACCGACCCGTTACTTATCATGGTTTCTGTGCGCTTGGTCATCGCGTTATCTGGGATTTGTACATAACGCCAAAAACCTTGACGTACATACGGCACCATGTAACCCGGGGCAATCACGCTCGCCTCAGAAATCTTAGCGCGGATCTGGTGCGACAACTGATACTTCTTCTCCAGATCAAACTCCGTTTTGTAAGCCATAATTAACGCGTCCAACTCTGGAGCGCTGTAATTGGTATGGTTATTGGTTTGCGCTTTATTGGCATTATCCGAGTGGAAGTATTCCCAATAGGCAGGAACTTCGGAAGTGCCCATATTGAGAAAGGCAATTTGGTGCTTTTTCTCCAACACGTATTTAAACGCCGATGAGCCATCGACCAAGTTAATGGTAAATTCCAGACCCGCTTTTTTAGCTTGTTCTTTTAAGTAAGCAATACGCGGCGTGTGGTGTTGATAACCATAAGTGATGGCAAAGCTTAAACGCTCGCCTTTGTCGTTGATACGAATGCCATCTGGTCCCACCTGATTAAAGCCGGCTTTTTCGAAATAGCTGACCGCTTTTTTAGGATCGAACGCAGGCGGTGTTGCCCCGTCGTTGTCGTATTCACCATGACCAAAGCCCATCGCATGCGGTTTACGCGAGTAGTCACCACGGGTGATTTTTTTGATCATGCCATCAAAGTCAGTGGCATAGATGATGCCTTTGCGCACATTGATGTCATCCAGCAATGGCATGGCGGTATTTAGCCACAAGCCACCCGCGCCAACTGGGATCTCGTTATATCCCCAATACTTAGTGATGTAGCCCTTTCTATAGGGTTCAGATTGGGTTTTGTCGTGCCAGATATCGGGCAGAATCAAATCGAACACATCCAAATTGCCTTTTTCAAAGTGCTTCATGGCAATGTCATTATCTCGGATCACGCGCATTCGAATCTTATCGACGTTGTAGCGATGTTGATAATACGGGTTGGTATAACCCCACCAGTCATCCACATGCTCAAAGGTGACGCTACGGCCTTTTTGCACTCGTCCTAACGCATAAGGCCCCACTGTAGGCTCGGCCTTAAAGTTATAGCGGCGCACATAGTCATCAGCGATACCATCTTGGTTTTCATCTTTGCGTGGGTTGGCATAAAAATGCGCAGGACGTGGAACGAGACTGCCAAGGATATACAGCAAATCGTCATCGTTTTTCTCAATCGCGCTGCGCACGGCAATGGTGTGGGCATCTATTTTTTCGACACCACCAATCGTGTTGGTGTAATAGTCGTTATACCAAGGCGCAACAATATCTTTGGAGCGATAAAACTGCATCATAAAGACAAAGTCATCAGCGGTGACTGGCTTACCATCAGACCAGGTCGCGTCTGGATTAAGCTTAAAGTAGATGGTTTTATGATCATCGCCAAACGCCCACTCGTTGGCCAAATCCGGGATCCATTCCAAGGTGTCAGGGTGACGTTTCACCAATGAGGGCATTTCATCGAGGAAATAGCTACGCAGACCTGAGTTGGAGTCTGGGCCAACGGTGCGCAATGTCTGCGGAAAACTTAATAAATGGGTACGCAGTGTACCACCGCGTTTTGCCTCTGGTGAGCCAATTTTGGGGGCATCCCAGTTGGTTTGCCAATTGAGGTTTTCAGGCAACGAGGCTGCCCAACCGCTCAGGCTAAACATCGAGATTGAGGTCGCAAGGATCAGTTTTTTCATCGTGATGTCCCTATCGTGATTCACACATTGCTCACTGTGCTAATAATTAATCGTAACGGGTGAATTTTTTCGGATCGAAGGCAGCGCGTACCGCTTCACCAATAAAGGTCACCATCACCAATACCACCACCAGTGAGGTCACCACGGATGCAACAATCCATGGCGCATCCAAATTCGATTTGCCTTGCTGCAACAGCTCCCCCCAACTTGGCGTCGGTGGCATCAGCCCCAAGCCGAGATAATCCAGCGCCGTTAGTGCGGTAATATTGAGGGCGATGGTGAAAGGCGCCAAAGTAACAATCATCACCATAGTGTTGGGTAAAATATGACGGAAAAGGATCCGGCTGGTCGACGCCCCCAGCGCCCTCGCGGCCATCACATAATCGCGCGCTGACTCTTTATAGGTCATGGTGCGCATATACCAAGTGATCGCCATCCAACCAAACAGTACGTTAATCCCTACAAAGAGGGCAAAGGTGGGCTGAAGAATCGAGACCAATATCATGATCACGTACAAAAACGGTACCATCGACCAGATTTCGATAAAGCGCTGGAAAAACAAGTCAAACTTGCCACCCCAAAAGCCCATTGCACAACCTACCGCAGTGCCAATCGCATACGAGGCGGCCATGGTCAGCAATGCAAAACCCATTGCGGTTCGAAAGCCATAGACAAGGCGGGCGAGAATATCGCGTCCGATCTCATCGGTGCCAAGATAGTGCTTGTTTTCGGCGCTTGGCGCAGTCGGTGGAAAATCGCCGCTAAAGTCTTGTTCAAGCGGGTTCCACGGCACTAGTGGCATCACCACATAATTGTCACCGCCCTGCGCGGCAAAGGCTTTGGCAAGTTGACGGTAGTTAGCTTCGCTAGTGCCCACTTGACCAAAATCGCTCGCCAAGTGCACATCACTCAATACGGGGAAATAATACTCGCCGTTGTATTTGACCATTAACGCTTTACTGTTAATAAAAAACTCGGCGAACAGCGATAAGACCAGCATCACGGCAAGGATGATAAACGACCAGTAACCGCGTTTAATTTGTTTAAAGCTGCGGATTTTCTTTTGAGTTAAAGGGCTAAACGTCAACATATCAAGATCCAAACTTCACGCGAGGGTCAACCATAGCAACACAGATATCTGAGATAATGTTGCCGGCCAGTAGTAAAAGCGCATTGATGGCGACAATGCCCATCACCACCGGATAGTCGCGCTCCATAATCGACTCATAGCCAAGTAAGCCAATGCCGTTAATATTGAAAATCACTTCAATCAAAAACGCGCCAGTCATAAAGAACAATAAAGAGTTACCAAAATGGCTGGCTATCGGAATTAAGCTGTTGCGCAGCGCGTGCTTGCGCACCGCCGAACGGAACGGCAACCCTTTGGCGATGGCTGTGCGAATATAATCGGCAGATAAGTTTTCCATCAGGTTGTTTTTCATCGTCATGGTCAGAGTGGCAAAATCACCAATCAGATAACAAATCAGCGGCAGAACCGCATGCCACATCACATCTTTGGCGCGCTCCCAAAAACTGGTCGCGTCGTAGTAAGCATCGCCAACAAAGCCCCCCATTGGGAACCACTCGAGGTGATAACTAAACAAGGTGATCAGCAATACCCCGACCACATAGCCGGGTAAGGCAAACCCGATAAAGATCAGCACAGAGGAAGAGGAGTCAAACACTGAACCGTGTTTGAGGGCTTTGTAATAACCGAGCGGAAGAGAGATAAAATAACTGATAAAGAAGGTCATCCCGCCGTAAAACAACGAGACAGGCAGACGCTCGGCGATCATGTCAGTGACCGGCTCGTAGTAGCGCGTCGACTCGCCCAAGTCGAAATTGGCGAGTTTGCCCAGCCAATCAACATAGGCTTCCAGCACGGGTTTATCGAGCCCATAAAAGGCGCGTAACTCGGCAATTTGGTCTTCCGATAACGCCGAGCTGTCACCAGCACGCTGCAGGCTAGAGCCACCATCGGCTTGTGCTTGCATTTGCGTCATCATCCGCTCGACCGGTCCCCCAGGCACAAGACGGGTGATACCAAAGATCAAAATAGTAATGCCAAGAAAAGTCGGCACCACCAACAACAACCGACGTAAAAAGTACGACAGCATAGTCCACTACTCCCTGTTAACTATGTTTCAGCTAACTGATGCTTGGGCAGGCGACATTGGCCTACCTTCTCACAAATGTTTTTATGCCATCCCGGGCGTAAAAACATTTATCCGTATGACACGCTTCAATTAAGTGGTCTATATTTATCTTGATTTGCCGACACAATCAACGATCTCCACTTGCACGGCGAGACTTTTTTTCTCTTTCGATACCAGCCACTTACAAAATAAAAAAAACAATATTCATTCACATGACAGTAAAATTACAGAATATGACAAAACTATCAATTGAGTGTTTACTCTAGAAATTTACGCAAAAAAATCGCATAAGTTTCCATAGACGCTATAAACACAATTGTCAAATTAATGTCATTTTTTGTTAACTCATGTCAGTTTGAAACTGAACTCACTGCTTTTTCGTTGAACCTGTGAACGCCACTACTACCGATGCACGCATTAGGTAGATTATGCGGCGACAGACCCTAGAATGTTAAATAGTTGTATATTCTTTAAATTCATTCATCTTCAGCATATCCACTCATCGCGCAACCAAGCACGCTCATCCCGCCCATAATGAAACAATTCTCCAACAAAAAACAAAAAGCCAGTCATATAGACATAGTTGATCGCCAAAAATCAAAATAAACCACCAAAATAAGCGGACAAAACCATGAAAGCGCAAATAGAGAGTGTCGCTGTCACTTGTTTGACGCCTAGACGAAACATTCGGTATATCTGGCTGTCATGCGCGCTCAGGGATAAGAGCTGTACTGAAGATACGCGCTGAAGAAGTAGTCAAATGACAGGGAGCAATCAAGGATGAAGACAAGAACAACGGCACTGTCTGTTGCCATTGGTCTCGCAGTGGGATCACTTACATTCGCCTCAACCGCTATCGCGGACGAGTCTCAAGAACAAGCGCAAGAACTACAGAAGCTGAAAGTGACGGGTTCGCGTATATCACGTGCTGAAGTGGAAGGGCCGAGTCCCATTACTGTAGTTAGCAGTGAGGATATCCAAGCCAAAGGCTTCAATAGCGCACAAGATATTCTCAACAGCTTAACTCAAAATACCGGCGGTAATCTGTCGCAAACGAACTCTTTTAGTTTTACCCCAGCCGCACAGTCAGTGAACCTACGTGGCCTTGGGGCATCGCGCACACTTATTTTGATTGACGGTCGTCGCCTACCTCAGTACCCACTGGCACAAAATGGCTCAACAAACTTCCAAGATATTGGTCAGATCCCCGTTGCTGCCATTGAACGTGTTGAGGTACTCACCGATTCGGGGTCAGCCGTTTATGGGTCAGACGCCATTGGTGGGGTAGTCAACTTCATCATGAAAAAAGGCTTTGACGGTGTTTCTGTTAAAGGTCGCCATGGCCAAACGACCAGCGGGGGTTATTCAGCAGATCGTCTCGATGTGGTCGCCGGTAAAGACCTCGATTCAAAACGTGTATTCTTCGTTGGCCAATTTGCTGGCAACGATATTCTCAAGCAAAAAGACAAAAGCTGGGCCGGCGACGATAACTCAGCACGCTCGGCCTTGAGTGCTTACTCGAGCTACGGAGCCAGCTTCGTCGATGCTAGCGACAATATCACCTTACCAAGTGAAAACTGTAAAGATTTTCTTGAAGGAGACGGCGTCGCGCGCGCGGATGGAAAATGTGGTTTTAACCGGGCGTCACGTCGGACCTTAAAACCAGAAAACCAGCAAGCGGATCTAATGCTTCGTGGTGAATTCGATATCACACCTGATTTGATGGCCACTGCGGAAGCACGGTTTAACCACAAAGAAACCAACTCCACGTTTGAGCCCGGCGCATTAAAAGTCGAAACCGATGCGACTCACAGCCGAGGAGAAGGTACCTATACTCGACGCATGGTCGAATTTGGCAACCGTGAAAGTAACACAGAATCACGCTCTTATGGTGTCACCGTCGGGCTCGATGGCTACGTAAGCGACTATAGCTGGGATGCTTACGCAAGCTACTCAGAGCAAAAAGTCGAGACCGATAATCCAGCCATTTTTGCCAGTATCGGCGATGCGGTGAAAAACGACGAAATCGACCTCCTTGCGCGTCTTTCTCCGGAGACCGTAGAAAAATATAAGGGAACGTCGACCAAAAACGCTCGTACTAAGCTGTATTCGGTGAACTCGTCATTGGGTGGCGATTTAATCGAACTTCCTGCGGGCATGTCGAGCTTCTCAGTATACGGCGAGTGGAATCGAACTGATTATCTCGAAACCATCGATGAAAATACCAAAAACAGCCGTTTTGAAGGCTTAGGCGGTTCATCCGGTGGTGGCGATCGCGATCAGATCGGGTTGGGCGTTGAAGCCTTAGTTCCTATCATTGAAAACCTTGAAATGACACTCGCGGGTCGCTATGACCACTATTTTGACGATTCGTCAACCGGCGGAGCTTTTACGCCAAAAGTCTCTCTAGCTTATCGTCCTACCGACACCCTGCTATTGCGTGGTAGTTACGGGCTTGGGTTCCGTGCACCCGACCTGAAACGTCTGTTCGGCGATGATACCAAGGCATTTGGTAGCGGTTTTGACCCTGTGTTATGTGAAAATGCAGGGGGCAATGGCCCACAGGATAAAGACTCTATCCCTGAGTGTGATACCCAATACTTCGATGTCACTTCTGGGCCAAACAAAGAGCTTGAAGAAGAAGAAAGCACCAATATTAACTTGGGCCTCGTATGGGAGCCTGTTGAAGATCTCGGTCTGACTCTAGACTGGTATCGCATCAAGATGGAAAACGTGGTCACAGCACCAAGCTATCAAGATGTAATCAATGAACCAAGTAAATATGCCGGTGCGGAAGTGAAGCGCAACAGTGATGGCGAGATCGATAATGTAATTTATGGGCCGGTCAACCAAGCGTCTGAATTGCGCTCAGGTATCGACCTGTCGGTATCTTATTCTTACGATACTCAAAATTACGGTACCTTCAGCCCTAAACTGTCGGTGACTAAGATCATTGACGCTGAATACCGTGAGAGCGATAGTGAACCACTCATCGATGAAACCGACTTCTTACCTGAGTATACAGCCACATTAAACCTCGGCTGGGTCATGGGCGATTACAGCGTCAATGTCTTTGGTAAATATCGCGATAGTATGTGTACAGGTTATGCCAATCAATACTACTTCGATACCTGCCAAGACGCTAAAGATGCAGGACAGCAAACCAAAGTATCGAGCATGACAACTTGGAACTTAACCGCAACTTACGCCTTCAATGATCAAGGTAAAGTCACTTTGGGTGCGATCAATATGTTTGATAAACAACCACCTGCGGATCCGCTGAGTGATACATCACCATTCTATGCCTATGACTATGACAGCCCTCTGGGACGTCAACTCTACGTTGAAGCCGAATATAACTTCTAACTCAAACCTGGCGCGGTTTCGCCGCGCCTTATTTCTCTGCAATTTAACAGGTAACGGATATGGTACGTAAGGGATTAAATAACGCCATTCTCAGTTCTCTGTTGCTGACCAGCTCGTTTGCGATGGCTACTTCTACTAATGACGTTGTGTCGGCGGTAGAAAGTAAAAATAACGCAGGACAAGCATCGCAACAAAAAATTGATCAATACAGCGAACAAACCGATGGCATGCTCGCGGAATATAAAGCGGTTTTACGCCAGCTTGACAGTATGCGTATTTATAATAACCAGCTTGATCGTATGGTGAGTTCGCAAAATAGTGAAGTGGCGTCACTGGAAAAGCAAATTAACCAGATTGATCAGACCGCGATGGAAATTGTTCCGCTGACACTCAAAATGATTGATTCGCTCGATCAATTCGTGCAACTCGATTTACCGTTTCAGCTCAACGAACGCGAAAAACGCATTGCCAGCCTTCGCGAAATGATGGATCGCGCCGATGTCACCACATCAGAAAAATTCCGTCGCGTGCTTGAAGCCTACCAAATCGAAGAAGGCTTCTCTCGTAACATTGAAGCCTACAAAGCCAGCATGGAACGTGACGGCGATGTCAAAACCTATGACTTTCTTCGTGTAGGGCGGACAGCGCTGTTCTATCAGTCACCTGATGGCGCAGAAACCGGTATGTGGAACAAGCAAACCAACCAATGGGAATCACTTCCTGAAGGTTATCGTGATGCGGTTGAGCAAGGTCTGCGTATCGCGAAGAAACAAGCACCACCTGCACTGATTGAGCTACCTGTCTTTACAGGGGAGAAGTAATGATGAAGGGAATCAAGTATCTTCTAACCGGTATCACTGCCCTATCTTTATCGTTAAGCAGTGTACATGCCAACACTTTGGATGAGCTTCTCAACCAAGTGAAGAACGACCGTGTGACCGAGTCACAGCAAAACCGAGAGCGTGAAGCGGCGTTTTTGGCAGATAAAGAAAACCAAGCGGCACTCCTCGCTGAAGCCAAACAGCAATTGGCTTTCGAGACCCAACGCGGCGAGCAACTTAAAGCCACATTCGATGCGAACGATCAGAAACTGGCGGAATTGGCAGATACCTTACGTCAGCGTTCTGGCTCACTAGGTGAAATGTTTGGCGTGGTTCGTCAATTCTCTGGTGAATTTAAAGGTATCTTCCATGCCTCGCAAAACGCTGTGCAATTCCCGAACCGTGATGCACTGCTGACCAAGCTTGCCGAGAGCAAAGAGCTACCCTCTATCAATGAGCTAGAGCAATTCTGGCAAACGGTGATGGAGCAGATGATCGTATCGGGCGATACCTCGACGGTTCCTGCAACTGTGGTGTATGGCGAGGGCAGCGAAGCGAGCGATGAAGTCACACTCATTGGTGAATTTAACGCGATTGCCAACGGTAAATACCTGACTTACGTCCCTGAGACCGGCAAATTTGAAGAACTTGCCCGCCAGCCAGCTAGCAATATTTTGTCGAACGTGTCTGCCTTTGAGTCAGCATCCAGTGCCTACGCGCCACTTTATCTTGATCCGTCACGTGGTGTGATCCTTTCCCTACTGGTGCAAAGCCCTAACGTACAAGAACGTATCGACCAAGGTGGTTTGGTAGGTTACATCATTCTTGTCATGGGTGCGGTTGGTGTCCTCATCGCGCTGTTGTGCTACCTGCGCCTATCCGTAATTGGCAGCAAGATGCGTAAACAGAAGAAGAGTGACGCAGTCTTGAAAGACAACCCACTGGGTGAAGTCATCCAAGCCTACAAAGAACACCAAGGCTCCAGCTTAGAAGACTTGGAAGCGAAACTGGATGAAATCATCATGCGCAATGCGCCTAAGATTGAACGCTTTATTGGCTCAATCAAGTTATTTGCATCGGTAGCACCGCTACTCGGCCTGCTCGGTACGGTCATGGGGATGATTGGCACCTTCCAGGCGATTACCTTGTTTGGTACCGGTGATCCCAAGCTAATGGCTGGTGGCATTTCAGAAGCCTTGGTTACTACCATGCTTGGCCTGGTCGTCGCGATTCCGTTGCTGTTCCTCTACACCTTCGTACACAGTAAAGGGCGTCGATTGGTACAAACCCTCGAGGAACAAAGCGCTGGCTTTATTGCACGATATCAGGAAAAGCTTCATACAGCGGAAAGCTAAGGAGATGTCATGCAATGGATACTCTCTGAGTTAGCGTCGATTCGACACTTTCTCGGCATGGGTGGCGATGTATTGGTCGCCATCTTTGTGCTCAGTGTCTTTCTGTGGTGTGCGCTGTTAGAGCGTTGGTTTTACTTTATTTTTGTAGCACCTCGTGCGGCAAAATCGGTAGTCAGCCAATGGCAACAGCGCCCAGAGCATCGCAGTTGGGCAGCGCGAATGATACGGCAAGAGCTGGTTTCAATCCGTGACATAGAAAATAAACGCGGGTTACCCATCGTCAAAGTGTTGATCGCAATGTGCCCTTTATTGGGCTTGTTAGGGACGGTTGTGGGTATGATCCATGTGTTCGATACATTAGCGGTGGTAGGCACAGGGAGTCCTCGGGCGATGGCTTCAGGTATTTCTAAAGCCACTATCCCGACGTTAGCGGGAATGGTCGCCTCCTTGTCCGGTTTGTTTTTCAGCACACGCTTGGATCACCTTGCCAAAACATCAACGCGTAAGCTTGAAGACAAGCTTAAGCATGTCACCTCGTAAAAGGATTTAAGGTAGCGACATGAAACGACGTTATAGCAATGAAGGGAATGATGAAGCGGCGATCGACATGACACCCATGTTGGATATCGTCTTCATTATGTTGATCTTTTTTATCGTCACCACTTCGTTCGTCAAAGAAGCGGGTATTGACGTCAATCGACCCAGTGCGAATACCGCACAGACCGTCAGTAAAGGCAACATCATGGTTGCCGTCGGTCCTGCGGGTGATGTCTGGGTTGATAAACGCCGTGTTGAAGTCGGTGCAGTGCGTGCCAATATTGAGCGCTTGCGTGCAGAAAGCCCAGAAGGCGCGGTCGTCATCCAAGCGGATCAAGAAGCAAGCGCGGGTGTTGTTGTTGACGTCATGGACCAAATCAAAATGGCCGGTGTGGATAGCATCTCGATTGCAGCGAAAAGCAAGGACTAGCGTATGCGTTATTTGGCGTCGATTGTGCTCGCATTATTCGTCTCGCTGGGTTTGTTTTGGGGCATGGATAAAATCGTCAACAAAGAGCGCCATGAGTTAACTGGCGACGAGACTCAGCGAATTATCGAGTTTGTGCGCATCAAACCTGATGAAAAGATCAAAGAAAGAAAGCGTGAGCTTCCAAAGCCTAAGCCACCGAAAAAGCCGCCACCACCACCGGAAATGAAGGTGACATCTACGGTGAAGCCACAGATGGATCAAGTGAAGCTTGATATGCCTAACCTGGACTTGCCGGTGAACATTTCGGGCGGTTCGGTGCTGGGTCACTACAGCCAAGGCGGTGGCGGGATGGCCGGTAATCAGGGACCAACTCCTTTGGCGACCTTCTTACCGCAAATGCCTCGCAAAGCGGCACGAGCAGGGTTAGAAAAAGGGATTGTGTTACTTGAGTTTACCGTCAATGAGCAAGGGGGCGTGGAAGACGTTCAAGTCCTTGAGGAAGACCCGCGCCGTATGGGACTCCGACGGGCCGCGCAAAAAACGGTGCAACAATGGCGGTTTAAGCCCAAGGTTGTAGACGGCAAACCCGTCAAAGCTCGGCTTTCTCAAGAAATAGAGTTTTCGATTAACTAGGACGGCCATCATGAAAAACTCATTAACACGGATGTTGGCTTTAGCGCTGTTTGCTTTGAGCCTTTCAAGCGTGTCCTATGGTGCCAATAACCCGGAGCTATCGGACCGGACGTATCGCACCGTCAATAAAGTGCAAAAGTACATCGCTAACGAAGCCTATCAAGATGCAAAGGCAGAGCTTGAGAGTGCACTCGATCGCAGTGGTAATAAGAAATATGACCAAGCCGTGCTGCTTCAGCAGCTTGGTTATATTTACTCAATTGAAGATAACTACCCGAAAGCGACCGAATACTTTGCACAAGCGCTAAAGATTGATGCTTTGCCTGTGGCTGTCGCACAGCAAGTCAGATACAGCCTGGCGCAGCTCTATATGGTACAGGAGAAATTTGCTAACACGATTTCGCTGATGAAGCAGTGGTTTCGTATTCAACTGAGTGAAGGCGAGGACAAGCCAGATGCCATGAGTTACATGACATTGGCAAGTGCCTATGTCCAACAAGAGCAGTTTAAGCAAGCGATCCCCGAGATAAAGCAGGCCATCGCCCTCAGCGATAAGCCGAGTGAGTCTTGGTATATGATGCTCATGTCTGCCTATTACCAAACCAATGATTTAGCAAACACCGCCAACGTCCTGACCACGTTGACCGAGCTATTCCCAGAGAAAAAACAGTATTGGAAGCAACTGTCGGGAATAGAAATGGAGCGCGGAAAGGATGGTAAAGCACTGGCAGCGCTTGAGTCCGCTTATAAGCTCGGCTTGCTCGATGAGGAAAAAGAAATCCTCAGGCTCACTGACTTTTTAGCCTATCAATCTATTCCTTTTCGCGCCGCCACGACATTGGCCAAGGAGATAGAAAAGGGCACGGTAGAAAAAACCAGTGAGCATTTGGACAAGCTCGGCCAGTATTGGCACCAAGCGAAAGAACTCACCAAAGCGATTAACAGTTATCGTGCAGCTTATACGTTGGACGCCGATCCGAAAACCAAACTCAAGATCGCTCGCTTAATGATCCAAGACCAACAGTACAAGAACATTATTGACTTTGCGTCGGATACACAGGGCGTTCCCTTCAATGTTGCTGCTGAACTGGAGTACTTAAAAGGGATGGCCTACTTCGAGTTGGAGAATAACGCTGCTGCACTTAAAGCCATGCAACAAGCGGCGAAGTCGAACGAACTTAAACCCATGGCTTCCCCTTGGATAGCGTTCTTAACGAATAGCTAACCATGGCAACAACACTGCTTTTCTTTTTTGCCGAGCCTCTTTGTTGCTCGGCTTTTTTACCCTCATGGATTGAGCACGACCCCTATTGAAAAGGAAAACAACAATGAAAACTCCCGCACTCAGTGCCGCGGCGTTAGCCATGACTCTAGGCACAGCACACGGCGCCGATCACACCGATCCCTTTTTATGGCTGGAAGAGGTTGAGAGCGAGCAAGCCCTTACTTGGGTAAAAAAACAGAATGCCTCAACAAACGACATTCTTACTCACCACCCAAGCTATCCGACCTTCTACCAAGATAGCCTTGATGTATTAAATGCCAGTGACCGTCTCGCCTATCCGTCTCGTCGTGGCGACTACTATTACAACTTTTGGCAGGATGATACCCATATCAAAGGTATCTATCGACGCACCACGCCCGACAGTTATGCCAAAGCAAAGCCTGAATGGGAAACCGTCATTGATGTCGATGCACTCGCCAAAGCAGAAGGTGAAGACTGGGTACTTAAGGGCGTCGATTGCTATGCACCTGCCTACCAACGCTGCATGGTGGCACTCTCGCGCGGTGGCGCCGACGCCACGGTTAAACGCGAGTTCGACCTCACGACCAAACAATTTATTGCCGATGGCTTTTCACTCAGCGAAGCCAAAAGCGACATTACCTGGTTGGATAATGATCACTTACTCGTGGCAACGGATTTTGGTGAAGGAACACTGACAGATTCAGGCTATCCACGCCTGGTCAAAAAATGGCAACGTGGTACCTCACTCAAAGACGCACCCACAGTTTATGAAGGGAGCCCTCGCTCCGTCTCCGTCGGTATGTTCACATTGCGAGATGCCCACTCAAGGGTGACACTTGTCCGTGAAGGCGAAACCTTTTATCGCCAACAAACATTCTGGCTCGACAAAAACACCCTGCGCCCCCTGACTCTGCCCGCTGACAGTGAGATCCTCGGCTACTTTGAAGGCGCTTTGTTCTTCCAGCTCAAGTCAGACTTGCACCAAGGCGACACCCATTTCCGACAGGGCAGCATCCTCTCCGCTGCGCTGACTGACCTAACGACAGAACAGCCACGCTATCAAGCATTTCTTGTCCCCGACACCAAAACCAGTATCGAGTCCGTTGACTTTACGGCACGCCATATCATTGTCAGCGAGCTAAATGACGTCAGTTCGCGTATTCGCGTGTTGCATAAAGACGCCAAAGGGGATTGGCAACAAAAGCCTGTCGAGCTCGAAAAAAACACCCATATGCGTGTATTCAACACCTCGCCAGAACATGATGACTTTTTCGTTGACGTGGCAAGCTTCTTGACGCCACCTTCTATCTACCGGGTAGACGCTCAGTCGCATGAGACGCGACGTCTAAAGTCAACGCCACCTAAGTTTGACGCTAATGATTTAGTCGTCGAGCAACACTTTGCGACCTCTAAAGATGGCACACAAGTCCCCTACTTTTTGGTGGCCTCTAAAGCCTTGAAACGCGATGGTAAAAATCCAACCTTGTTGTACGGATACGGTGGCTTTGAAGTGAGCTTAACGCCCCACTACAGCGCGTTACTTGGTAAAAACTGGCTAGAAAAAGGTGGGGTTTATGTCCTCGCCAACATTCGTGGTGGCGGAGAGTATGGCCCTGCTTGGCACCTTGCGGCACTCAAACATCAAAGACACAAAGCCTATCAAGATTTTGAGGCCGTCGCAGAAGATGTGATTGGCAAAAAAATCACCACACCTGCCCATCTTGGCATTCAAGGCGGTAGCAATGGTGGCCTGCTGGTCGGCGCTGCCGTAACACGTCGTCCAGAGCTCTATCAAGCCGTGGTTTGCCAGGTGCCATTGTTGGACATGAAACGTTTTAATAAGCTACTGGCAGGCGCCAGTTGGATGGCGGAATATGGCAACCCTGATACCGAAGCAGATTGGGCCTATCTTAAAACGTACTCGCCCTATCACAACCTCAGTCAGGATACCGCTTATCCTCGCGTGCTATTCACCACCTCAACCCGCGATGACAGAGTTCATCCTGCTCACGCACGTAAAATGGTGGCCAAAATGCAGGCGATGGGCCACGACGTACTTTACTATGAAAACATGGAAGGGGGTCATGCGGGCGCCTCAAACAACGCGACCCGTGCTGCCATGTATGCCAGAACCTATACCTATCTCGCAAGCCAGCTGGCTTTACGCACCGATAACGACTAATGCCCTTACGTGAAGAGGGTTGGTAATTTCCAGCAATCCTCTACAATTGGTTGGGTTATGCCGAGCATGCAAATGCTCGGCTTTTTTTCACCCTATTAACCCAAAGAGTGCCTGATGGAGTCTGTCTCTCGCGCGAAGCGCTTGTTTTCTACCACCCTGCCCATGCTATTCGGGGTGCTGTCACTGATGAGTTTTCAGTTAGTCGACAGTGCATTTATCGGCCAACTTGGGGTACTTCCCCTTGCTGCGCAAGGCTTTACCTTGCCCATTCAAATGATCATTATCGGGATTCAGGTCGGGTTAGGTATTGCCACGACCGCGGTCATTTCACGCGCGCTCGGCGCGGATAAATGCGATTACGCCAAGCAACTCGGCGGCTTAATCCTCCTGATAGGGACCCTCGGTGTCGCGGGTTTCGCCCTGCTTTTGTATGCGCTACGTCACCCGATATTAATGCTACTCGATGCCCCTCAGAGCGTGTTTCCGGTGATTGATAGTTATTGGATTATTTGGCTGGTCAGCGCTTGGGCGGGGGCGGTGCTGTATTTCTTTTACAGTATTGCGCGGGCCAACGGAAACACCTTGCTGCCCGGCTCCATGATGGTGGTCACTAGCCTGTTAAACTTGGTCCTCGATCCTGTGTTCATTTTCTGGCTCGATTGGGGCATAAATGGCGCCGCCGTCGCAACCCTGATCGCTTTTGGTAGCGGTGTGGTCATTGTCGCGCCACGGGTTATTCGCAAAGGTTGGATCTCGATGGCGTGGCACGATTTAGACATTGCCAAAAGCGTCAAATCCATCGGCCATATTATGGGGCCAGCAATGATAAGCCAGCTGCTACCGCCCGTTTCGTCCATGCTGGCAACCAAGCTACTCGCCGGCTTTGGTCCTGCGGCAGTTGCGGCATGGGCGGTGGGATCTCGCTTTGAATTTTTTGCGATTGTATCTGTGCTTGCATTAACCATGTCGATGCCACCTATGGTGGGTCGCCTACTGGGTAAAGGTGATCTCACCGAGATCCGTCATTTGGTGAAACTGGCCTGTCAGTTTGTCTTAGGCTTTCAATTGCTGATCGCTGTAGTGACCTGGTTTGCCGCCGATCCACTCGCCCAACTCATGACCAGCGATCAGCAAGTGACTGACA
Source organism: Salinivibrio sp. PR932 (assembly GCF_001996125.1). Classification (NCBI taxonomy): domain Bacteria; kingdom Pseudomonadati; phylum Pseudomonadota; class Gammaproteobacteria; order Vibrionales; family Vibrionaceae; genus Salinivibrio; species Salinivibrio sp. PR932. The sequence goes on from NZ_MUFM01000004.1 coordinate 31,361, forward strand.
TTTTGCATTGGCACCTGACCTTAGTGCCGTTTAGCTTAGGTGCTTTGGGCGTGTGCATGTTGATGGTCTCCATTACTAATGCATTAGGCCGTTCATACACCGCCTTGACCATCTCCGCCCTTCGTCTGTTCGCATTTTTCTTGCCATGCTTATGGTTGGGCGCGCAACTGGCTGAGTTATATGGCTTATTTGTGGGCGCTTTAGTCGGCAATATTCTCGCTGGCGCAGTGGCTTATGGTATGTATCGACGCGCAATGGCTAAGCTTATAACGCGCGAGTCCCTCTAAACTGACTCAACAGTCACCGCTATCATCGACTGGATACCACTAAAAAGCCCGCCACAACAGGGCGGGCTCACAAGCACAATGCGCTTAGCGCATGCGGGACTAATAACCCAGCTTGGCAAGTGTCGCTTGAATATCTTTGCCTTCACCGCCAGAGAGCGTTTTCACCGCAAGGTTAGGACGGTTGGTGAAAAAGCCATCCACACCACGGTCACGATAGCGCTCAAAGTCTACCGCTTGATCCACGGTGTAAACATGCATCAGCAAGTCTTTCTCATGGCTCATCTCTACCATCCAAGGTGCTGCAAGCTCCATGTAGCTAAACTGGCTTGACCATGCATCATCGTGCTGCGTTTGGATAGTGGATGGACCCACACCGATCGCGCCATGCTGTTTGGAATAATCCAACCATTCTGCGTAGCCTTCTTTCGAAGCCACTTCTTGGCGCGCATAGTATTGGGCGTAAGACTCATCGTCTGCTTTCGGCGCACTGTCCTTGGTGGGAATGTAGCCATCACCCGCCCAAAGCAGCAAGATTTTTGGCACGGTTGGCATCACACTTTGCAGCGTTTCAAGGCTCGATTTATTAAAAGTTTGTAGGATCACTTTGCCCTTGGCATCGTCATCTAGCCAGCCATGCTTGGTCAAATCGTCTTTCAAATCTTTCTCAATGCCTGGGAAGAACTCCGGCACCTTGGTCTCGATATACAGACCGGGCTGATGCGCACAGCCTTCAGCGATTTCACGCACTTGGTCTAAAGTAACAAGCTTCAAGCCACGGAAGCTTTCACGCGCGCGCTCTGGGTATGATTCATTAAACCAGCTACCCGCATCCAGTTTTTCCAGCTCTGCCCATGTAAAGGTATTGACCGGATCGTCGGCGCGCTCAGGGTAGACCGTCTCGATATTAGTATTACGCTTGAGGTTATCGTCATGCACAGCAATCAATTTGCCGTCTTTGGTGCGCTGCAGATCAAGCTCGAGGTAATCGGCACCCACTTCACACGCGAGCTGATACGCGGGCAGCGTGGACTCGGGGGCGTTGTAGGAATCACCACGGTGGGCAATAACGGCGTGATCGGCAATGCCAAGCTTTTCGCTAAGCGCACTGTCACTGGCTTGAACTGAAGAAGAGAAAGATAAGGCACTGGCCACACTCAGTGCGGCAACGGTCAAGCTCAGGGTCGCTTTTGATGTTATATTCAACGGGTACTCCTTAATGTCGTTGAAATTGGCGAGATAATTAAACGCTTGTTCAATTATCGAGACAGCATAGCAAAAGCCTGATTTAAAGAGAAAACAAACTCAAAACGCCCACCGAAAAAGGTGGGCGTTAGCACGATTAAGAGGCCAGCGGCCAAAGTGACTCAACCGCCTGCAATGGGCGTTGGTCTGGGTTAGAGAGATAGTGCGGGCGTGGTGGTAAACCACTAAATGGCGTCACCGTTTTATTCTCCACACTGTTATAGACAAACATTAAAATCGAGCGTGGATCATTGGCGATATTATCAGGTGAACCGTGCATTAAGTTGCAGTCATGGAACACCAAGGTTCCAGCTTTACCCGTGACGGAGGCAACGCCATTATCATCGAGCAACGTCTCCATGGTCTCTGGTTTAGGCACGCCCAGCATTTGTTTTTTCAGCGACTGCTGATAGTTTTTCTCGCCGGTACTGCCTTCACAAGACACATAGTGATAATGCGAGCCAGGGATGACGTACAACGGCCCATTGTGCTCGGTGTTATCAGTGAGCATCAGCCAGACGGTAACCGCTCGCATCCGTGGCATTCCATCCTCAACGTGCCAAGTCTCGAAGTCAGAATGCCAAGGAAACGACTTACCTTTAAACGCTGGTTTAATATTGACGCGTGATTGCATCAAATACGCGTCCGAGCCCAAAATTTGTCGTACTTTATTGAGAATGCGCGGATCGCGCGAGAAGCGATCAATTAAGTCACTGTAGGCAAAAGGTTTAAAAATGGTGCGCAGCTCGTCGCTATCCGGCTCGGTATATAGCTCTTCATGGCCGGTCATATCATCACGTAGGCGGGTAATCTCGCGTTTAAGTGGTGCCACCATTTCCGGCATATAGTCATTCATCACCAAAAAGCCTTGGCGCTCAAACGTATCCAGCTCTTGCTGGCTTAAGCTATGCGGTACCTTGGGTTGCACACGGCCGTAAACAACCGGATCTAAGCGTGGGGAAAGCGTTTCTTTACCATTGACGCGTGAGGGATATACATCGGCTATCGCTGCCATTATTGACACCTCCTTCATGCCATTCTTTTTCTGGTGATATCTTCTCTCTTTTTGGGGCCCCAAACGGGCATTGAGTGGAATACAGTTCCATATCGGGGCGACTCGATAGAAATCAACCCCGAAGCGAATTGCGGGAGCAGCCTAACAGGTTAGCAAGCGAGAGTGAACCTTTGTCATCGTGTTCACGAAAAAGGTATCCCCTTATTTTTACAGTGAAAAACGAATCGGCACTGTGACGGTGATTGTCAGCCCTGGCAAGGCATCTGGCGGCGTCGGCAACGGGGACGCACGCTGTACCAGCGCCTTAGCCTCTTCATCCAAACTCTCAAATTGGCTCGAGGTTTGGAGTTTGACCGATTGCACCTCGCCTTGGCGATTGACGGTAAAGGTTACCCGAGGCGAGCCTTGCTGCTTAAGTCGCCGAGCAAATCGAGGATAGCGCTTATAGTGCGCCAAATGCGCGTGAACCCGTCGCTGCCAATTCAACTTGGCAACCTTCCCCTTTACGGTTAGCTGTCCTTGCGCTGGGCCAGTCACTTTTTCACTGTGTGTTGGCGCGTCAACATGTTTCGGCGCACTCGCCTCTTTCGCGACCGACGACGCACGTGACGTTTTGGGGCTTTCCTTTGGTTTAAGGCGAGGCTCAGTCGTTTGCACCTTGTGTGTCTCAACCGTTTTTTTTGTCTCTACCGCTTTAGGCGGCTTCTTGGCAGGGCGTGAGACAGACTGCGGCTGTTTTTGGACTTGCGCATTTTTTTTATCTTCAACCACAGGCGTCGCGTTTGGCGTCGGCATCACTTTTTCCGCCACCGTCTCAGATGCATCAGCAGGCTGACTGGCGCGTTGCGGTTTGCCCTCTTTCACATCGTGCTTTTCCACCTTTGGGGCAGACACTTCTGGTGCGATGACAGAAATAGCAATCGGCACCGCGGCGGGAGGCGGTGCGAGCGTGCGCGCTGGTGTCCAAAAGTACGCGATCGCCACGCCAAAATGGAGACTGACGCTCACTAGCGCCCCCACCAACCAGCCTTTTCGCGTGCGGTCTAACTCAAAGCCTTGAGGCAACCCAGCCAATACCGTCATGAGGAACTCGATGCTGACTGCGCAATACCCACCAGCCCGACTTGCTGATAACCCGCTTGACTAAGCGTATTAATCACTTCCAACAGTGACTGATAAGGCAAGGTTTTATCGGCCCGCAAATATAAACGGGTTTGTTTGTTCGCCACCCATAGAGGCAACTTCTGACTGGCTTCTTCAAGGGAAAACGCAGGATGCTCGTCAACTTGCAACATTTGTCCAGAGCCTACAGACAAATACACAGGCTGACTGGGCGAGGCATTCGGCTTCGCCGAAGAGGTGGGTAAATCCACCGGCACGCTGACGGTTGCAAGCGGGGCCGCAACCATAAAAATGATCAATAACACCAACATCACATCGATAAATGGTGTCACATTAATCTCATGGTTTTCTTGTAGTTCATGGTCTGACGAGGAAAATTGAAAGCTCATCTTTCTACCCTGCCTGTCGCCACGCAAGTTCAGTTTGCGCATTGCGCTCACTGTCGAGATCACGGCTCACCAGCACCAAAATAGCCACCGCTAAATCCCCCATTTGAGCACGATACGCAGCCAATGCACGGGTAAAATAGTTGTAAACAATCACAGCTGGGATCGCCGCAACCAAGCCAAGAGCCGTTGCCAGCAGGGCTTCAGCAATCCCGGGAGCCACCACGGCTAAATTGGTCGTTTGCGTATGCGCAATGCCAATAAACGCATTCATGATCCCCCACACGGTACCAAACAGCCCCACAAAGGGAGCCACGGACCCGATCGATGCCAGCACCCCTGTGCCACGATTCATCATGCTAGCCTGTGCCACCTGTACCCGCTCCAACCGTGCTTGTACCCGCTCTTTAACGCCTTGACCGACTGCATCTACTTGTTCGGATAGGGCAAGCTCGGTTTGCGCCGCACTGAGAAACGCCAGCCCAGTGCCCTGGTGAGACGATGCCGCCGCTTTGGCCGCCGCAAAGCTTTCAGCGTGAGCGCAAAGTGACACCAGTGGCGCTAAGCGGCGACGCGCACGACCGAGTTGCCACTGCTTAGTGACGAGCACAGCCCATGTCACGCCTGAAGCCGCCAGCAATATCAGCATGACCGCTTTGACGATAGGATCCGCAGCCTGATACATACCGAGCGGAGACAGTGCATCAACGGACAAATGGGTGGCCTGCGAGCCTGAAGCGGTCACCACTGACCCGCTCTCCGCTGGTGCCGTGGATTCACTCGCCTGCACATGCACCGTGATGACCAAGAGCCACAGTCCCAGCCCTATCCAATATCGCTTCATTTTGAGTCCTTATTATCCATGCGTAATACGCCATATCGGTTATCTACCCGCTATACCGAACGAATAACGAAAACCCGTAAAAAATTTTTAAAATTGTTTTTCAAACTGGACTTGGATGCGCGTGTAATCATGGCTGTAGAGCCATTCAACATTGCTTCGTGTTTGATGATACTGGCCGGTGATCACCGGAGAAAAACCCGCCACAGTTAGCGTAGGGAGGCGCAAACTCAATACCAGCGTATGTTGAATATCATGCCGCTTGTTCCCCAACATGGCGTTGTATTCTCGATAGTTACGATCTTGATAAGCATAACTAAATAGACCATCGAGTTCGGGCGTCGGCTGAAAACTCACCCCGACTCGTCCTCCTAGGCTGCGCCAGTCAAAGACAGTATCCTCACTTTGGCTATCCGTGTAGTTTGCACCGATAAAAGCTAACCAGTTGGGATGAAGCTGAGAGAACCATGTTGCAGACAAATAGGTTTCCTGCCCCGACAGCGCCTTCAGCTGTGCGCCTTGATAACGGATATCTTTGCTGACAACCGTTCCCTTAAACGTCGATGCAGGAGTAAGGATACGTAAGTAGTCAAGGTTGACACCAAAGGTATGGGAAATCCACGTGCCTCCTTGCCAAGTGCCTTCCAATAAGGGGCCTATTGAGAGTTGATTCGCCGCATTTTGATACCGATACCCAATCAACCACTGGGTGTCCCACTGGTTATAGCTATCGTTTTTATCGTAATCCGCACCATATGCCATACCACGGATAAAGCCATGATGATGACCAGATACAGCCCATGTTTTTGCTGCCGAGAGCGTGGCTCCCCAGCCATAACTGGCAATCGCGTCCGGCGTTTTTCGTACGTAAGCACACCCTGCAGCCACCGATAGCAAACAGGTTTCACTGTGAGACGTTTTATTGATATTGGTGTGATACTCAGGCCCAATCGCCAACGAGCCTTGCCATGACTGACGCAAAGATAGTGCTTGTAAATAGGCCGAGACGGTTCGCTGAACACCAGCTGCGTGAGGCATACCAGCAATGCTTGTCGCGATAGCCTCAAAGTATTGTTTGGCCTCACGGCTTTGGTAATCTTCAAATAACACGCGCGCTAATGATAACTGCGCCAGTAAAAAATCAGGCTTAAGTTCAAGTAGAGCTTGATAGTCATGCGCAGCTTGGGCGAGGTTTCCTGCCTGTCGGGCTAAGCCCCCCTTGGCATAAAGGATTAACATAGCATCGTGGCCGGGTAATGTTTGATAGTAAGGCAGCCCTTCAGCCACCCTATCCCAAGCGTGTTGTCGTATCGCTTGGTAGAGCGCTCTTCCCAATGCATTCACATCCAATGTTTCCAAAGGAACATGCCATGATGGTGTGCTGGGCAGTGCTAAATCAGCCTCTGCCAGCGCTTTGTCTTCCGATTGTTTTTGTTGTTGTCTCTGACGCTGTTCAATACGAAGGTCTGTTTCGGATTGGCTACTGAATACCAACGTGGGCGTGATCATCAAGCAAATAACGCCGACGAGTAAATAAAACCGCATGCAACACCCGCAAATAAAAAGCAGAGGCACATCGCCTCTGCATCATAAAAAATAAACGCTATTTTTTGGTGCCACCAAAGGCGGTATTTAGATCGCGGTCGGCAAAGGTTGCAATCCCAGCAAGGGCTGCGGCGTCTGCACCAAAGAAATGGCCTTGTGTAGCACCTTTAACCCCTTGACCTCCATGTAAAGCAACCGCTTTACCCTCAAACGCCGCAGTTTTCGCATCAATACCTGCATCAATGCTTAGTTTCATCGCAGCATTACTGATGGTGCCGCGAACGGTTTTAGCGGAAAAGTCTGCGTTAAACTCACCAGTCAATGCATTATTGCCAGTAAAGCGGTTCAAGCCAGTCACTGCATAAGATGCCGTGCCCGATGTGGGCAGACTCGTTTGGGTGTTATCGCCCGCATAATACACACTGCGATCTTGACCATTACCGGCAAAGTCTTGCGACCATTCACCAAACCATACGTCGCCCGCACCGGCCTTCGCAAAGTTAAACACTCCCGCATCCCCGGAATGTGATGTGCCATTGGTGTAAATGTCGCCTTGCTTTTGGGTACTGCTGGCACGGGTCAACCCTTCAAAGTCCACCTTAAATGTTGAGGAAATACGGTTGTCATTACCAATCCCCGCCTTACCCATTGTATGGGGGCCAAAAGGCACATTGGATGTGCCGACTTCAATGTTGGCGTCATCGCTTTGTGTGCCAACAATATCAGCCAAAGCAGATGTGGTAGTTAAAATGGCACTCAGTGCTATCACGACGGTTTTGTACGGCATAATGTGACTCCTAGGTAAATGATTTCAACGTTCAGCAAATAATTTGCTTCATCCTCTTTACCGTTCAGTTCAGGCAAACCCGTAACCGCGTCGTTAAAATTTTGCTTTTAGCATCAATTTAATGGTGCGCCCTGGCGCCGGTACACTGGAACGCACCAGTGGGTCAATGTGGTAGACATCGGTTAAATTGGTCCCTACGACTTCAAGCGCGATGTGGCGTGATAACTGATAATTGGCAAATGCATCAAACGTTAAGGTATCGTCGCGCTGGACCACCTCATCTGACTTGGCTTTGGCAAGGTACGCGCCTTTGACCCCAGCTTCTAACTGACGATTGAAAAAGCGATGGCCCAGTTGCAGCGACGTCGACCACGCTGGGGGGACTTGCGATTCTAAATATCCGCCAGGAAAACCGCCAAACAGACAATTGCGATAATATTCTGGCTCGTCGGGGCGATAACGTGTGACGACGGAGCTCTCATCACAGACTTGATTGGTGAGCATGTAAGCGCCATTTAAATCGGCAAACCAATCACCGTCATCGTAGTTCGCTTGCAGCTCCAATCCTGCCAGCGTCTGCGAATCAATATTGCTAAAGCGCAGCATGTCATCTCGCTCGATCACGTTTTCAGTGAGGTGGTGAAAGTAAGCCAGTTTCAGATCACCGTGAGTAAAATGATGAATGTAGCCTAACTCGTGATTCACCGTTGCTTCGGGTTTGAGGCTGGTATACGCATTATTTAACGCGGAAAAGCTAAGCGTGCTTTCAAAGAGGCTTGGAAAGCGCAACATTTGGCTGTAGCGGTAGTAAATACGGTCTTGCGGCGTAGGAGAAAATGCCACGGAGGCAAACGGTGACCAACCCTGCCCGTGATCGTGTGTTTTGGGACGCATGTTCACTTTGGTATTCAATTGATTGGTCGCACGACACGTCCCTTCAATGTAGTTGTCTGGTAATAGTCCATTAGCGGGGTCACAGGGATTTTGCGCACGGCTATATTTACCGTTTCCATCATGTAACCAAGCTTGTGTGCGCTCTTCAATTTCACCTTCTTCGCGCAGCTTGGCTTCTTCTTCAGCAAGATCAGCCAATATCTGGCTCTCAGGGAACCCAAAATCCTCCAGCATTCTACGATAACTGTCCAGTATCGCCTGAATTTCAGCCTCACTCAGGAACACACGCACTTTATAGCTGGCTTCAAGCCCCGGCGAGACAGCCTGCTGCGTGAACAGGGTATCGTCCCCTTCGGCTTGGCGCGCTGCAAGGAAGTCATCTTTGACATCAAAGCCTTGAAACTTCACACCAGCGTTGAGCGTCCATTGGGTATGTGGCTGCCAAGTGGCTTGTAAGCTGGCATCAAATTCTTGATAGGTCCCTTCTTGTGGAAAGTGCACCCAACCATCGGCTTTGTTCGCATCATAAGTATCATCAGAACGTTGTTCTCGGTATTGGTATCGTCCTGCGGCAGTCATAGATAAGGTGTCACTGAACGCCATGGTATTGCTGATATTCACGCCAATACGGCTATCTTTTGCATTAGACGCAGCAGTATTACGCAACAGGGTGCTGTAGCCCGGTAACAGGTCATGGTTATTGGCATAGTTAGGAAACCCACCTCGGGTATTGGTATCGCTGACGGTGTAGGTGGTCCACAACTTGGCCGTTAAATCAATCCAAGGGTCCTTTGGCGACCAGTGATAATCAAGGTTGTAAGCTTGGGCACGCACGCGGCTAAGTGGCCATTGCGCCATTTTATTGCCATCAATTAAGTCACCAGAGCGACTTGCCATGATTTCACCATACTCGGCATCGGTGTAGCGCGCGCCAAGGCTCAATTGCTGCGCGCCCTCGAAAAGGAATGTACTTTTCAGCAACACAGATTCGGTTTCGCTGGACGTGTTGGGAATTTCCGCGCCCGGCAGATGGCGCAGCGCCAAGGTCTCTGGGTCGACCTTGGTCATATAGGCTTCTTTCGAATCGCCGCTTTTATAAAAACCACTATCATGTTTTCCCCCATAATAATTGCCTTTATAGCGATAAGCATAAGCAGCCAACCATTCCATGCTTTCGTCTCGTTTTGCCAGCGCAAGACGGTAAGCGTAGTCATCCCCCGAGAAAGGATTGTTGTTTTTGTTGTGGCTCATCGGCTGCCACAGCGAAGGATCGGCGTAAGGGTATTGGGGCGTGGACGGAAACCCGTCGACGTCGCGATAATCTTGCCCTGTGTATAAGGTCCCTAACGTGGGCGCAACCGCATTGTTGCTTCCTTCAATCAAGAACTCACCGCCAAAGTCTTTTCCCGGCAGCAAAATATCTTGTGCAGAGAGGGTGTTGACGACCACCGCGCCGCCTGTGGATGTTTTGACGTTCGCCACAGTATTGGGGCCTTTGATGACCTGCACACCACCAATTAAGTTGGGATCAATATAGCTGCGATTCGAGACACCACGGTAGCCACGCCAGACAGTCAGCCCTTGCTCTGTGCCATCAATGAGGACAGGCACACGACCCGGCCCTTGAACACCTCGAATATTTGGGTCAATGCCTCCTCCGTTGCGCGCATCACCACTGTACACATTGGGCATACCTTTAAAGAGATCAGCCGCATCTTTACCTTTATATCGCTCAACCTCTTTTTTGCCCGCGTACACCGTTGACCGGTTGTCATCGTAAACAGCATATTTACCCGCTTCATCGCGACTAATCTCCCCTTCCGAAAACGACACATCTAGGGTATCGAGCGTCAGCGACTCTGTGCTGTCGGTAATTTGATAGCTGCCATCGGCTTGTCGATGTGCCGTCAAACCCGTACTGGTCAGTAGGATGTTGAGGCCTTGCTCTGGGGTAAACTGTCCGTCGAGCCCCGCACTGTAAAAACCTTCGGACAAACGCGCATCCAGATGAAATTCGATACCCGATGCCAGCGCAAAGGCTTTTAATACCGCATCAAGCTCTCCGGCGGGGATCTGGTAGGTATTTACCGTGTCTGTTTGGGCATAAACGGGGGAATAAAAAGGCACACCCAAGGTTAACGATAGACATAATATCGATGATTGCAGTTTCACAATACGGCTCCACTTAAGTGAGTTAACTAACCGATACACCGAACGAAGGCGTGGGATCCGTAAAGGTGAGTGTCATTTTTTATTGGGCTGGAATAATTTGTACCCAGAGCGCAGTACGAAAGCGCAGGGCAATAGGCAGAATGGTTTCTAGATGCGCCAGGGTTTGCTGGATATTGCGGGTGGAAAATACTCCCGTCACGGTTAGATCATCCAATTGCGCATCTAAGCGCAACCAGCCTGAGAAATACCGTGAGAGCTCTTCAACTAGCGTCGAAAGCGGCATGCGTTCAGCCACGAGTTTTTGCTCCAACCAGCTCACCGCGTGAGTTTCTAAAGGCGCAAGATGCTGCACCTTATTGTCCGTGCATTGCACCGAATGCCCGGCGGGAATGTAACGCAGTTGCCCTTGGAATGGCTGAATACGCGCATTGGTCGATAACAATTGTATGGCACTGAAGCGCGCAAACTGGCGCACAGCAAGCTGGCCTTGCTCCTCAACCCACACCTGACCATGGGCGGTGAGAACCGATAAAGGCGATGCCGCTTCGAGCATCACTTCACCGCGCTCAAGGAAAATCTGTTTTTTCCCGCCTTGATAATCGACCCACACCCGCGAGTCTGTGTTTAACGCGACACGACTCTGATCCGGCAAGGTGAACTGCTTGAGTTCCCCGACTCGGCTTGCCAAGGCAACGCCCTGTTCGTAACGCTGCGCATTAGAGCGCCATGCTAATAAGCACCCTGCGCCAATACCAATACCACCGAGCATCAAAAACCGCCGGCGCGACAGGCCACTTTGTCGTAATAAGACCGAATGATGTCCCGAGACATCCTGAAGCTGGGATTGCACACCTTCCAGCGCTTGCCATGCCTTTTCATGATGAGGGTGAGCACGTCGCCACTGTGATAGTGCTTGTTTATCCTGCTCAGACACGTCGTCCGCCCACATACGGGCCATCCATTGTGCCGCTTGCTCAACCACATGAGGCGATAAAGATGACATCATGAATCACTCTTGCGCGGCGAGTACACAGGCAGTCAGTGCCTTGGCAACATATTTCTCTACCGAGGAAACTGAGACAGAAAGCGCCTTTGCGATGTCTTTATAGCTCATTCCCTCGAGCTGGCGCATCAGCAAAGCCTGCCGCACCTTGACCGGCAAATGCCCTAATAAAGCATCAACCGCCACCAAGGCTTCCATGGTTTGTTGGTGTTGCTCGGGCGAGCTGGCCATGCGTTCCGGCTGCGCTTGCAGATAGTCTAAGTAAGCTTGCTCAACGCGACGACGGCGATACCAATCGACGATCAAGCCTTTGGCGATATGGGTAAGGTAAGCACGCGCACTGTCTGTATCAGGCAAACGGCCGGAATTAAGCAAACGCAAATAGGTATCTTGAACTAAGTCGGCCGACGTTGACGGGCATCCCATGCGTCGCTGAATAAAGCCCGAAAGCCAGCGCTGATGTGACACATACAGCGAGGTAACACCCTGATGTAACGCCTGCTGACTCCCTATCATTGAATGTGCTCCCTACACCTAAACCGACCACCCAATACAAACGCTAACAATTATCATTAATAATTGCGTATATGCAAGCATGTTCTAGACAGAGCCATGCTTTATCGACTTAGCGCACAGTTTGTGTCACACCGGCAATCGCGCACGCATGTATCAAGTCAGTAAGTTCACGCTCTAGCGTTCAAATCCCCGCCGGTTCGTGCTAACCTGCGCGCCTCCCATCGGGAGACTACTATCTATTCGTCGATCTCCGTCAATACGATTGCGCTATGCTTTGGTATTGGCATCAGCCGGTTAAAGTGATCAATCCATGAGTCAAGGTACGCTTTATATTGTTTCTGCCCCGAGTGGTGCAGGCAAATCAAGCCTGATTTCAGCACTGCTGAATGACAATCCACGCTATGACATGAAAGTGTCGGTTTCACACACCACACGCGCTATGCGCCCCGGTGAAGAAAACGGCGTGCATTACCATTTTGTCGCAGTAGAAGAATTCAAGGCCTTAATTGATCAAGGCGCCTTTTTGGAACACGCGGAAGTCTTTGGCAACTATTACGGGACATCGCGCGTATGGATTGAAGAGATGCTTAATAAAGGCATCGACATCTTTTTGGACATTGATTGGCAAGGGGCGCAGCAAATTCGTCAACAGATGCCGAACAGTAAAAGCATCTTTATTTTGCCGCCTAGCCGCGAAGAGTTAGAGCGCCGTCTCACCGCTCGCGGCCAAGATAGCGAAGAGGTGATCGCCAAACGCATGCAAGAAGCACGTTCAGAGATCTCTCACTATGCTGAATATGACTATTTGATCATTAATGATGACTTTGATGTCGCATTAATGGATCTTAAAGCGATCCTCCGTGCAGAGCGGATGCGTCAGCCTAAACAAGCCAGCAAATATCATGCAATGATTGACGACTTGCTGGCCGACTAATCATGAATATTGGCGTTTGTTCGATTGCAGCGCACCCAGTGCTAGCAATGGACGGCCGCCTTTTGTATAATTTTCGGTCATTTTTAAGACCTGTTTATCACTACAGCTGGAGTCCTTCATGGCACGCGTAACTGTTCAAGACGCCGTTGAAAAAATTGGTAACCGTTTCGATCTCGTTCTGGTTGCGGCCCGCCGCGCCCGCCAAATGCAAACGGGTGGTAAAGATCCTCTAGTACCAGAAGAAAATGACAAGTACACCGTGATCTCACTGCGTGAGATCGAAGAAGGACTGATCAACAAAGAAGTGCTAGACGCGCGTGAGCGTCAAGAAAAGCAGGAGCAAGAAGCTGCCGAAATGGCCGCTGTTAGCACCATTTCTGGTCACCGTTAATCGCGTCATCATCAGGGAACAGGCCGTTTGTACCTCTTTGATAGCCTGAAAGAAGTCGCGAACCAATACTTGCCGGAATCGCAGCTTGAAGCGCTCCGGCAAGCGTATCTGGTTGCGCGCGATGCCCATGACGGGCAAACCCGCTCCACCGGTGAGCCCTACATCATCCACCCCATCGCCGTTGCGCGGATCCTCGCAGAAATGCGCTTGGACTGCGAAACCTTAATGGCGGCGTTGCTGCACGATGTGATTGAAGACACAGACGTGACCAAAGAGGATCTGCAACAACGCTTTGGTGATGTGGTTGCGGATCTGGTGGATGGCGTTTCCAAGCTCGACAAGCTCAAGTTTCGCGATCGCAAAGAAGCGCAGGCGGAAAACTTCCGCAAAATGGTCATGGCAATGGCCCATGACATTCGCGTCATTCTGATTAAGCTCAGTGACCGCACCCATAATATGCGTACCTTGGGTGCCCTGCGCCCCGATAAACGTCGTCGTATTGCCCGCGAAACACTGGAAATTTTTGCCCCACTCGCTCACCGTCTCGGTATTCACAATATTAAAGTGGAGCTCGAAGAGCTCGGCTTTGAAGCGCTCTACCCCAACCGCTATCGCGTCCTCAAAAAAGTGATTGCGCAAGCGCGGGGCAACCGCAAAGAAATGATCCAAAAAATCCATGCGGAAATTGAAGGCCGCTTGGAAGATGCCGGGATCAACGCGCGCGTGCTTGGCCGAGAGAAGAACCTTTATTCCATCTATAACAAGATGAAGAATAAAGAACAGCGCTTTCATACCATTATGGATTTGTATGCCTTTCGCGTGATCGTCGAGGACCTCGACACCTGTTACCGCGTGTTAGGGCAAATGCATAATTTGTACAAACCACGTCCCGGCCGCTTGAAAGATTACATTGCCGTGCCGAAGGCGAACGGTTATCAATCACTGCATACGTCAATGATTGGTCCGCATGGTGTGCCAGTTGAAGTGCAAATTCGCACTGAAGACATGGACCAGATGGCGGACAAAGGGGTCGCTGCGCACTGGGCGTATAAGAGCGGCGCCGAACGTCCATCCGGTACCACGGCACAAAAACGTGCTCAGCGCTGGATGCAAAACTTGATTGAGCTGCAGCAAAGCGCGGGGAACTCCTTCGAGTTTATCGAAAGCGTTAAATCCGATCTTTTCCCCGATGAGCTGTATGTCTTTACCCCGAAAGGGCGTATCGTCGAGCTCCCCGTGGGCGCCACGGCCGTTGACTTTGCCTATGCGGTCCATACCGATGTGGGTAACACCTGTGTCGGCGCGCGAGTCAATCGTCAACCGTATCCGCTAAGCCAACCACTGAAAAACGGCCAAACCATTGAGATCATTACCGCACCGGGCGCTCGCCCGAATGCCGCATGGCTCAATTATGTGGTGACCGCTCGGGCACGGACCAAGATCCGCCAAGTGCTCAAAACCATGCGCCGTGAAGAATCAGTCACATTGGGACGTCGTTTGCTCAACCATGCGCTGGGTGAGAAGAACCTACCCGATGTCGATCCTGACCGCCTCAATGCGATTTTGACCGACCTGAAGCTAGAAAGCAGCGATGATTTGCTCGCCGCGATCGGCTTGGGTGAGTTAATGAGTGTCGTGATCGCTCGCCGCCTGCTGGACGATGAAAACACGGACGCGGAACCTTCGGACGGGAAAATGCCTATCCGTGGCGCAGATGGTATCTTGGTCACTTATGCCAACTGTTGCCGCCCTATTCCGGGCGATCCGATTATCGCGCACGTCAGCCCTGGTAAAGGCTTGGTGATCCACCGTGAAACCTGTTCAAACATTCGCGGCTACCGTCAAGAGCCGGACAAATATATGCCTGTTGAGTGGGCAGACGATTTCGATCAGGAGTTCAGTACTCGTCTACGCGTGGATATGCAGAACCATCAAGGGGCGCTGGCGGATTTAACCAACACCATCGCCGCGACGGGATCGAATATTCAGGGACTGACGACCGAAGAAAAAGATGGTCGCTTGTACACCATCTTTGTTCGCCTCACCACCACAGACAGGGTTCACCTTGCCAATATTATGCGTCGCATTCGTGTGATGCCAAACGTGGTCAAGGTCAGCCGTCAAAAGAACTAGCCATGTTGCCGTTTCGCGCTCAGGCTATCACTCGCCCGCCTTTTGGTGGGCGAGTTTGTTTCTCTCCTATCGTGTAACTAACGGAACCTCACCATGACACCAGAACGGTTTGAACGTATTCATCAAGTGCTTGCTCAGCGCCAGCCTGATCTCACCGTGTGTATGGAACAAGTCCATAAGCCAAATAATATCTCTGCCATTATTCGCACCGCAGATGCCGTCGGCGTGCATCGCCTTCATGCCGTCTGGCCAAAAGGCAGTAAAATGCGCGCTTTAGGTGGCACTTCGGCAGGCTCTCGCAACTGGGTAGATGTACAAACCCATGATTCGACTGCCGAAGCCTTTGATGCGCTTCACGCTCAAGGCATGCAGATCTTAGTCACCAACTTATCCGACACCGCCATCGATTTTCGCGACGTCGATTACACCCGCCCCACCGCTATCGTATTAGGCCAAGAAAAAGAAGGCATCAGTCGCGAAGCGCTCGATAAGGCGGATCAAGATATCCTCATCCCAATGGTGGGTATGGTACAGTCATTAAACGTGTCAGTGGCGAGTGCTCTTATTCTGTATGAGGCCCAGCGACAGCGCCAATTAGCGGGTATGTACCAGCGGGCTCACACCCATATTCCGGACGAAGAAGTCCACAAGATCCTGTTTGAACGGGGCCATCCTGTTTTAGCACGCGTGGCCAAACAAAAAGGGCTGCCCTATCCACCGCTGGATGAACACGGGCAAATCGTTGCTGATGAGGCATGGTGGTCTGCGATGCAGGCAGCCAAACACAAACGTAGTAAATAACGGACTATTTTGATGCGATCATCCATGCTCAATGCTGTCTCAGTCGAAACACTGGCCGGTGTCGGCGCCAAAATGGCGAAAAAGCTGACCAAGCTGGGGTTGTATACGGTTCAAGATGTCTTGTTTCACTTGCCGTACCGTTATGAAGATCGCACACGCGTCTGGCCGATCGCCAGTTTGCTCCCCGGACAAACCGCGACCGTTGAGGGTGAAGTGACGCACAATGACACTGTGTTTGGGCGCCGCCGCATGCTGACCGTGCGGATCCATGACGGCAATGGTGCGCTGACGCTACGCTTTTTTAACTTCAACGCCGCGATGAAAAACAGCCTCGCCATCGGCAAACATGTGAAGGCCTATGGCGAGCTAAAACGCGGTAAGCATGGCCTAGAAATCATTCACCCTGACTATAAAGTCTTTTCTGAGCCTACCGAGCTTGCGCTAGAAGAAACCCTGACACCTGTCTATCCCACCACCGAAGGGCTGCGCCAAGCTACCTTGCGCAGTCTAACCGACCAAGCGTTGGCATTGCTGGACAAAAGTGGTGTACAAGAGTTACTCCCTGAGGGCTTATATGATAGACAGCTTTCATTACGCGATGCCTTACACCTTTTGCATCGTCCGCCACCAGAGGTGTCACTAGAGGCCCTGCAAGCCGGGCAACATCCTGCCCAACGTCGGTTAATTATTGAAGAATTACTCGCCCAACATCTGTCGATGCTGTCCGTTCGTCATCAAGCGCAAGCGGTCAGTGCCACACCGTTGCCACCGAATGGGGCGCTGAGCCAACAATTGCTGGCCAACCTGCCATTCTCCCCCACAGGGGCACAATCGCGCGTAGTCGATGAAATCAGTCGCGATCTGGCTAAGCCCGTCCCCATGATGCGCTTGGTACAAGGCGATGTGGGCGCGGGTAAGACGCTGGTTGCGGTATTGGCGGCGCTGCAAGCTATCGAACACGGTTACCAAGTCGCATTAATGGCCCCCACGGAGCTATTGGCCGAACAGCATGCGGTGAATTTTGCCCAATGGCTGGAGCCGTTGGGAATTCAAGTCGGTTGGCTCGCCGGTAAGCTTAAAGGCAAAGCGCGCGACGCTGAACTTGCACGGATTGCCAGCGGTGAGGCGAAAATGGTGGTCGGCACACATGCGCTGTTTCAAGCCCATGTCGACTTTGACCAGTTAGCCTTGGTGATCATTGATGAGCAACACCGCTTTGGTGTTCACCAACGTCTCGCCCTGTGGGAGAAAGGTGAGCAACAAGGAGCGCATCCGCATCAATTGATCATGACAGCCACTCCGATCCCGCGTACTCTCGCGATGACTGCGTATGCCGATCTCGATACCTCGATTATCGATGAGCTCCCCCCGGGGCGTACTCCGATCCAAACCGTTGCCGTGCCAGATACGCGCCGCGATGACATTATTGCGCGTGTCAGTGCCGCCTGCAGTGAAGGCCGCCAAGCGTATTGGGTATGTACCTTGATTGAGGAATCCGACGCTCTCGAAGCGCAAGCTGCCGAGGATACCGCCACCGCACTCAAAGCGGCGCTCCCTCATCTTGCCGTCGGCCTTGTCCACGGACGCATGAAAGCGGCGGAAAAACAAGCAGTCATGCAAGCCTTTAAGCAAGGGGAGCTGCATTTGTTGGTCGCGACTACCGTGATTGAAGTGGGCGTCGATGTCCCCAATGCCAGTTTGATGATCATTGAAAACCCCGAGCGACTCGGGTTGGCACAGCTCCACCAACTACGGGGGCGTGTCGGTCGAGGCTCCGTCGCCAGCCACTGTGTGCTCTTGTATCATGCCCCTTTGTCTAAAACCGCCAGTCAACGCTTGGGCGTCCTGCGCGAGAGCAATGATGGCTTTGTGATCGCACAGCGCGATCTCGATATTCGCGGGCCCGGCGAGCTTCTCGGTACCCGGCAAACCGGCTTGGCCGAGTTTAAAATTGCCGATCTGGTGCGTGACCAAGCGCTGATCCCTGAGGTACAAAAGTTAGCGCACCACCTGCATCAACACTATCCGCAACACGCCGCCGCAATCATCGCACGTTGGCTTGGCCATAAAACCCATTATTCCAACGCATGATCGCCGATATCGCTCTCCCAGTGGGCCATGACTAACGCCATGGCCTCGGATTTGCTATATCCGGCTTGATTGGCCACCTGAATAAAATGTGCCAATGGCGCTTGTACATATTGCAACCGTTGATGAGGCTCAGCAGGACGCGCTTGCTGGCTGACTTTCATCCCAACGCCTCGCACTCGCTCTAACCATCCTTGCTCGGCAAGTTGCTGATAACTGCGCGAGACCGTCATCGGATTCATCTTTAACTCTCGCGCCAGCACACGTACCGACGGCAAGCGCTCGCCTGAGCGCAGCGCACCACTGGCGATCTGACGCTGGATTTGCTCAATCAATTGCTGAAATTTCGGGGTAGGATCGTTTTTATCTAAACAAAGTCGCATAGGCCATAGTGTGTGTATTAGTTCTATACGACAGTATGGTCGGCCTATCCGCCTTCGCGAATAGGCCATGAAGAAAACGTGGCAACGCGCACACTAGCTTTTGGCACGCCCCTGATTGACCGGAAATGTCATCTGGATCCTCAACCCTCCTTCGGTACGGGAAGACAGGCGAATATCGCCGCGCAGTTGTTCCACAATCCGTTTCACAATAGCGAGTCCCAGTCCGGTTCCCTCGCTACCACGGGCTGAGTCACCCCGCGTGAACGGCTGGAAAAGCGACGCTTCTAGGCTCGCATCAATACCCGGTCCATTGTCCTCAACTTCGACCCATTGATGGGTATGATCGGCGGTACTGCCACAACGAATGCGTACCCAGCCGTTGCCATAGCGGACCGCGTTAACCACCAAGTTAGTCACGGCCCGCTTAAGCGCCACTGAGTTGGCATACAACTCGCCATACAAAGGCAGCAACTCGGTATCCATCTCGATACCCACCAGCTGTTGGCTATTCGCTACATCACGACAAATGCTCGCTAAATCCACCGGATCAGGGTCTTGCTGCTGCACCGCGCGCAGATAGTCCATAAACTGATTGATGATCTCGTTGCACTCTTCAGTGTCTTTAGTGATGCTATCGGCAAGGTATTCATCGTCCGGCGACATCATTTCGGTCGCCAAGCGAATGCGCGTCAGCGGCGTGCGCAAATCATGGCTCACCCCTGCCATCAGCAAGGCGCGATCTTCTTCGAGTTTGCGTATGCCTGCAGACATTTTATTAAACGCCACTGTTACCGCTTGAATTTCAGAGGCGCCTTTTGGGGCCACCGGCTCAGGAAACCGGCCTTCAGCCACATCTAACGCAGCACGCTCTAAGGTCACCAGTGGGCGGTTTTGCATCTTAATAAACAGCCAACCACCTGCAATCACCAGCAACGCAATAATCAGGCTGTATTGGAAAAGGGGCGCAAAGTCATCTTGATGCAGTTCGGAAAGCGGAATACGCATCAAAAAGTCATCAATGGCGTCAAACTTTAACCACAGCACATAGCTGTCTTCACCACTGACAAGGCGCACTTCGGTCGGCGTTCCCAGCTCTTCGCTCATCCGCGCACTGAGATAATCTATCTGCATCGCGTCTTGGTAAGCGCCTGCGGCGTCACTGTTAGGAGCATGTAAGGTCACCCCAATTTGTTCCAGCAGTTGCCGACGCACAGGCTCACCCAAGTGCAGCACTTCCCCGTCTTTTAGCGTCCAATCCTCTTCCAGCATCAAGCGCACTTCAAAGGCCAAGATCTTATTAAACTGCTGCAAGCTGGGGAGCAGGGCATAATTGACGATGGTGAGATAAGAAAAAACTTGGCTGGCAATCAATAGGCCAGCCAAAATCAACAGCGTGCGGGCAAAGTTGGTGCGCGGCGACATCCGCATCGCTTAGACCTCGCCGTCAGGGACAAACACGTAGCCCAGCCCCCACACCGTTTGGATATAGCGTGGCTTGCTCGGATCTTCTTCAATCATGCGGCGCAATCGCGAGATTTGCACGTCAATGGAGCGCTCCATCGCGGAGTACTCACGTCCGCGCGCCATATTCATCAACTTGTCGCGTGATAACGGCTCGCGCGCATTGGTCACCAATGCTTTAAGGACCGCAAATTCGCCCGAGGTTAACGTCATCGGGTCGTCATTACGGAACATCTCCCGCGTACCGAGATTGAGGCGAAACTCGCCAAATTCGACCACCTTGGTGTCTGCACTCGGTGCGCCCGGCGCTTCAATGGTTTGGCGGCGCAAGACAGCACGGAGGCGCGCCAATAGCTCCCGTGGGTTAAATGGTTTGGGTAAGTAATCGTCCGCACCCACTTCTAATCCGACAATACGGTCAATTTCATCACCCTTTGCGGTGAGCATTAAAATCGGTAATTGGTTGTTCGCCTGACGCAAACGGCGGCAGATAGATAAGCCATCTTCACCCGGCAGCATCAAATCCAAGACCATCAGGTGAAAGGCTTCCCGCGCGAGCAAGCGATCCATCTGTTCGGCATTGGCCACACTGCGCACTTGGAAGCCCTGCTCAGTTAGGTAACGCTCCAGTAGCGAACGCAGACGCATATCATCATCCACCACTAGGATTTTATAGTTTTCTTGCATGGTTAACCCTCATACTCAATGCGGTTATCTGCCGACAAATCAAGCAGTCACTGCTGTAATCATACCGGATTTTGCCACATTTGCGTGGATTGACACTGATGGTTCCGCCACGAAACAACGAAGAAATTGTTACCGAGTGTTGCCTCGACAAGCTTGCTCGGTTCTTGTAATTTGCTCGTTGAAATTGCATCACTTATTGAGGCTTCGCGAGGGTTAAGGAGACGCTGCGTGAAAACCAAACTGGTCACCCGTGAAGGGTTTAACGCACTCAAAGCGGAACATGACCACCTATGGCATGAAAAACGCCCAGAGATCACCAAAATTGTCAGTTGGGCGGCAAGTTTAGGCGACCGCTCAGAGAATGCCGACTACACCTACAACAAGCGCTTGCTGCGACAAATTGACCGCCGCGTCCGTTATCTGCGCAAGCGGCTGAATGAACTCACCATTGTCGACTACTCGCCCCAACAAGAAGGGCGGGTCTTTTTTGGCGCTTGGGTGGAAATTGAAAACGAGGCGGGCGATATCAAACGCTTTCGGATTGTTGGCCCTGATGAGATTTACGATCGTAAAGACTACATCTCGATTGATGCGCCCATGGCGCGCGCCCTGCTCAAAAAAGCGGTCGATGATGAGGTGGTGGTCCGAACCCCTGAAGGTGAGAAGCATTGGTTCGTCAATGCAATCACTTACCCAACAGAGACCGACTCACGGGAACCTTAACGACCACAAGGGTCAAAGAAACAGATTCAATGGCAGTGCTGCGGTGCTGCCGTGCTTGTTTACAAAAGGATATGCATGCACAGTCAACTGACTCAAACCCTGGCTAAAGAGCTCAATGTCTCACCCAACCAGGTCGCAACCGCCGTTGCGCTGCTCGATGACGGAAATACCGTCCCCTTTATTGCTCGCTATCGAAAAGAAGCCACCCAAGGGCTGGATGACAGCCAACTGCGCACGCTGGAAACACGCTTAGTGTACTTGCGCGAAATGGAGGCTCGGCGTGACACCATCCTAAAATCGATTGATGAGCAAGGTAAACTAACCGATAGCTTGCGTCGCGACATTTTAGCGGCGGACAGCAAGAACCGCTTGGAAGATCTCTATCTGCCCTATAAACCCAAGCGTCGTACCAAAGGACAGATTGCCATTGAAGCAGGCCTAGAACCCCTGGCCGAGGCCTTATGGCAAGACGCGTCGCAAGACCCTGACACACTCGCCCAATCCTATCTCAATCCCGAGCAAGGCATCGCCGACACCAAGGCAGCACTCGACGGCGCCCGCGCCATCATGATGGAGCGCCTCGCTGAAGATGCCGCCTTGCTCGATAAAATTCGTCAATATCTCAACCAACACGCGGTGTTACGCGCAAGTGTTGTCACAGGCCAAGAAGAGGCTGGGGCGAAATTTAAAGACTACTTCGATCATCAAGAGCCGATCTCTAAAGTGCCTTCTCACCGTGCCTTAGCCATGCTCCGGGGCCGTAACGAAGGCGTCTTGCAACTGGCCTTAGTCGCTGACCCAGACCAAGAAGCAGACAGCAAAGGCAGTATCTGCGAAACCATGATTGCCGAGCACTACGGTTTATCCTTGGGCAGTGCGCCCGCCGATCGTTGGCGTAAGCAAGTTATCGCGTTCGCGTGGCGAGTCAAAATACTCATGCACCTTGAGACTGAGCTTATGGCCAGTTTGAAAGAGCGGGCCGAAAGCGACGCCATTGATGTCTTTGCTGCCAATCTAAAAGACGTTTTGATGGCCGCTCCCGCGGGCCCACGCTGTACGCTCGGCATCGATCCGGGTTTGCGTACCGGCTGTAAGGTGGCCGTGGTGGACGGTACGGGGAAATTGCTCGATACCGCCACCATTTATCCTACCGCCCCACGTCACGACGTAGATGGCGCGAGCAAGACGGTGCTCAATTTAATTAAACGTCATCAGGTCAACCTCATCGCGATCGGCAACGGCACCGCTTCCCGCGAGACCGAAGCGTTTGCCAAAACCATGCTAAGTCAGGCTGGTTTAGCCATTCAGACCGTCATGGTCAGTGAGGCAGGTGCCTCGGTGTATTCGGCATCGGAATTAGCCGCCAATGAGTTTCCAGACCTTGATGTCTCGCTGCGTGGTGCCGTTTCTATCGCCCGCCGCTTGCAAGACCCACTGGCCGAACTGGTTAAAATTGACCCGAAATCGATTGGCGTAGGCCAATATCAACACGATGTCTCTCAAAGTCAGCTTGCCAAAAAACTCGATGCTGTGGTCGAAGACTGTGTGAACGCGGTCGGGGTGGATCTGAACAGTGCATCGGCGCCACTCCTGACTCGTGTCGCTGGCTTAAGCCAAACCATGGCGCAAAATATTGTCGCTTTTCGTGATGAAAATGGCCGCTTTGGCGATCGTAAAACCCTGCTGAAAGTGCCGCGTCTTGGCCCTAAAGCATTCGAACAATGCGCGGGCTTTTTACGGGTAATGGATGGTGCCAACCCGCTGGATCGCTCTGGCGTTCACCCAGAAACCTATTCTTTGGTCAAACGCATTGCGGAGAAAACCGGCAAAGCCGTCGAGGCGCTGGTCGGTAACAACCGTTTCTTGCAAGGCCTGAACGCGAAAGAGTTTGCAGATGACAACTTTGGGGCAATCACGGTCACCGACGTGCTTAACGAGCTGGCAAAACCCGGCCGCGACCCGCGTCCTGAGTTTAAGACCGCCACCTTTGCGGAAGGCATCAATCAAGTCAGCGATCTGAAGCCCGGAATGCAACTGGAAGGCGTGGTGACCAACGTGACGCACTTTGGCGCCTTTGTCGATGTCGGGGTTCACCAAGACGGTTTGGTGCACATCTCCGCCCTATCGAATCGCTTTGTCAGTGACCCTCGCGAGGTGGTCAAAGCCGGAGATGTGGTTAAAGTCAAAGTGATGGAGGTGGATGTACCACGCAAACGGATTGGCTTATCCATGCGTTTGGACGATACCCCTTCAGGCGACAGTGCGTCCCAAGGACAAGGCGATAACCACAAAGCGGGACAGTATCGCCCATCACGCAAGGCGCCTCGTCAACCCGCCGCACCTATCGGCGGAAGCATGGCTGATGCCTTTGCCCGCGCCAAGCGCTCTTAACGACGCAAAAAAGCCCCGCTCGTCTTGGCGGGGCTTTAACGTCAATAGGCTCGGTGGACCGAGCTTAAATCACAATCAACACTTCTGAAGGCATATTCGCCACGGTCGCTTGCTGGTAGCGCATCGCGACTACCGCACGGGTACGTTCAAATCTTTGCAGCTGCTCAATTTTCTCCAACACCTCTTCGGGCATTTTGAGCCCCAACGGATAGCCGTTTTCTGGTCGCGCCTCGTCTCCGGGCTCGCTACGAGTGATGGCATCAATGCGGTTAGCAACATTGGCGCCGTTGTAGTCTGCGTCTTTAAATGACTCGGGGGTATAGTCGAAAGAATAATTGGGATGCTGTGACGGATCCCAAGAGGGATTACGCAGTTGCTTGTCTTGCTCCGTCGCGGGTCTTTCATGATCCAACGCGGGCGGCTGTTTGGTCGGAACAATTTTTTCGCGCACACGATTTTCCCGCGCAACTTGCTCAGTTGGCGGGTTCACCGATGGCGCGACAGTTGGGATACTGACGCTTGCTGGCGATATATTCATCTGATGCTACCTCCCAACATCAGCTGAAGGCCTTATTGTCAGTCCGGCCTCGTCTCCTTATAGTTTAGACGACAACCGCGAGTATTGTGCCTATTGTTCCCAACGCAGACAAAAATTGTCCTGCGTTATAGGCGGTATCATCGTTTTCCTTCACTTTTTCCGGATGGTCCATGCCCAACGCGCCATAAGTAAAGGATTCGACCGATGATTTCTCTTTAGACTTCTCAACGCCTTCAGCGTTTTTAGCTGCTTTCGCATCCTTGACGTCTTTCACCGCTGGGGTGGCCGCTGTCTCAGCGGGCTTTGTATCTTTGACCTCTTTGTCCGCATTTGGTTGCGTTTGCGGCGGTGATTTTGGCTTCATCGACTGAGGGTGATAGGCCTGAGACTGCCCAACGTTACCTACGTTCATTATGGTCTCTCCTAATGTCAGAGCAAGTGACATAGTTAACTTATCGGCAGAACCATGACAAGATTTAGTCAATTCTGCCAAAAATCGTTCAGCGCGCGCAGTCAGGGCGGCAATTCGTTGCCAGAAAGGCGGTGAGCCTGTCTACCACACCGTCAGGCTCAGTGACAAAAGGGGCATGGGCACTGTGTGCAAACACCTCACTCGGTGAATGCGGTAACCAAGCGTCCATCTGTCCCGCCACGGCGACAGGCACCAACCCATCGAGGCGACCGTACAACCGCAGCCAAGGTAAGCGAATCGACTGGCATGCTTGACGTAAATCCGCCGACGCCAGTATTTGCAAACCATCAGCCAGAGCCTGAGGATCCGGTGCAGGTCGTGAAAACACTGCCTGCTTGAGCGCTTTAATGTCTTTCTTCGCAGTGGGCGACCCCATGGCCTGCAACGCCATAAACCGCTCCACGGTCAGAGAAAAATCCTGCTCAAGCTGTGAGGCAAATGCATTCAGCACCGCGGGTTTAATACCTCGCCATCCCGGTTCCGCGACAAACTTGGGTGAGCTTGCGACCGTCACGAGCCCCGTCAAACGATGGGGCGCGAGCAGGGCCGCTTGCGTGGCCACCAATCCGCCCAGTGACCAGCCCAACCAAGTTGCTTGCGCTGGTGATTCTTTAAGCAACACTTGTGCCAGTTGTTCTAAATCAAGCCCCGGCTGTGCGGGGCTCAACCCAAATCCGGGCAAGTCAACACAATGAACACGGTAGTTTGCAGTGAGATACGGCAAGATAAGCGACCAAACAGCACTGTTCATTCCCCAGCCATGAATGAGAACCAGATCGGGGCCTTGTCCGTAAGATTGCCAATCACATAACGCCATGCTTTACACTGCCTTTGTACTCTTTTTCATCAGGATGGCTATGATACCAGCAATTCATCCCCCTCGCCTTGCTGGCGTTTGGCAAAGCATTAGGGGCAAATCTTTGCCCCATCAGTGCCCCGTGTGTCGCTTATCCCTCCCTGCCGATCACACCTTGTGCTGCGATGCGTGCTGGGATAAACATCATCAGGCCTACGGGTGTCAATGTTGCGGCTTGCCGGTGCTCACCCCTCAAACACATTGTGGTCAGTGCCTCAGCCATCCACCTGCGTGGCATACGCTTACCGCGATCAGTGCCTACCTCGACCCACTCCCTGATTTGGTTCACCGCTTTAAATATCAAGGAGACTTCGAGCTCGCCCTTCCGTTCGCCAAGCTGCTCAGTGAGAAAATCGACACGCCTGCCCCAGTCTTACTGCCTGTTCCCTTACACTGGCGGCGACGGCTACAACGCGGCTTTAACCAAAGCGCACATCTGGCATGGGCGCTACAACAGCGGCTTGGCAGCCGAGTCGTCAATCACTATCTAAGACGTACTCGCCATACCTCACCTCAGCAAGGGCTGGATAGATCTGCGCGACTGAAGAACCTGCGCGGGGCATTTCGCTTACACGGCGCACTGCCGGCAGAGCATGTTGCGCTTGTCGACGACGTGGTGACAACCGGAGAAACGGTCAGTCAACTTTGCCGTTTGTTGCGCCGAGCGGGTGCGAAACGGGTCGATATTTATTGTATTGCGCGGACCAAGCTCCCTTGAGATAAACAGCAGTGCCCACAAATTAGCCACATTGAACAAGGGGTGATAGCAAGTAAAAACCGGAGTACACTGTACAAAACACACTGGATTAGTCAGGTATTTGTCGTGTCAGAAGTCAAAATTTCAGAAAATGCACAAAGCCACTTTGTGAAGCTGCTTGAGCAGCAGCCCGAGGGCACCAATATTCGCGTGTTTGTGGTTAACCCAGGCACGCCAAACGCCGAGTGCGGTGTTTCTTATTGTCCACCCGAAGCAGTAGAAAGCAGCGATACCGAACTCAAATTCAACGGCTTCTCTGCTTTCATTGATGAGCTAAGCCTACCGTTTTTAGACGAAGCGGAAATCGACTTTGTCACCGATAAAATGGGCTCACAGCTAACGCTGAAAGCACCGAATGCGAAAATGCGGAAAGTGGCCTCCGATGCGCCTTTAATGGAGCGTGTTGATTACGTGATTCAAAGCCAAGTCAACCCACAGCTTGCCAGCCATGGCGGCCATGTTAACTTGATTGAAATCACCGATGACGCCGTAGCGATTTTGCAATTCGGTGGCGGTTGCAATGGCTGTTCAATGGTAGACGTGACCTTAAAAGAAGGGATCGAAAAGCAGTTGCTGGCCGAGTTTAGCGGCGAGCTAAAGGGTGTGCGCGATGTGACCGAGCACGCGCGTGGCGATCACTCTTACTATTAAGACGCTGCCCTTCCATCGCAAAAACAGGCCAACTGGCCTGTTTTTTTGTTGATAGGTCTCAGTGCGTGACGTCAAAAAAGCTATCTCGTCGCCAGTGGTAAACAAAGCACACCGCGAGACTGAGTCCTCTTAGCGCCATAAAAGTAAGCATCGCTAACCATAGGGCGTGATTGCCCCACCCTTGCGCTAACCACCATGCAGCAAAAAAGCCCGCGGTGGCGACAAACATCCCATTGCGCATGTCTTTACCCCGCGTGGCACCAATAAAGATACCATCGAGCAAAAAGCACCACATCGACACTAAAGGCATAGCCACCAGCCAAGGTAAATAACGTGCCGCTTGGTCACGCACCGCTTCGATATCGGAAATCAGCGCAATGATGTGATGGCCTGCCACGCCAAATGCCAGCGTGATCGCCAAGCAAATCACCAACGACCAAAAAGTGCTGCCTATCAGTGACACTAACAACTCAGACTTGCTCTGCGCGCCAATCGCTCTACCCACCATCGCCTCCATCGCATAGGCAAAGCCGTCCATCGCAAAAGAAATCAGCATCAGAAAGCTCATCAGCACCGCATTGGCGGCCACAATGTCATCGCCGAGTGTGGCCCCTTGGAAGGTCATGAAGGTAAACGCCAACTGCAAGCTAAGGCTACGTAAAAAGATGTCTCGATTAAGCTTTAGCAAGCGGCTCATCCCAGTCAGCCCACGCTCAAACACCGACCGAATGGTCGGTAGCTGACGCGATTGCCAGATACCTTTGACAAAATAGAGCCCCAGCATGAGGCCGAGATAATCGGCGGCCACACTCGCTGCAGCGGCCCCTTCGACTTTCATATCGAGGCCCACCACAAACAGTAAATCAAGAACAATATTGGCACTGTTAACCACAATCAGTAGCCACATCGGCTGGCGCGCATTTTGCGCCCCCAGTAGCCAGCCCATGATCACCAAATTCATTAAGGTCGCTGGCGCACTAAAGATCCGAATGGAGAAATACTGGCTCGCATAGTGTTTGACTTCAGCACTGGCATCACTAAAGTGCATCACCCCCTCTAAAATGGGCACATGCAGTGCGATTAACAGTACAGCTAGCAAGCCCGCTAAGGTCGCCCCACGCACCAAGGTGGCCGCCAGCTCACGGTTATCACTCGCGCCATAGGCTTGCGCGGTAAACCCGGTGGTCGCCATACGCAAAAAGCCCAACAGCCAAAAGGTGACATTTATCATGGTGCTGCCAACCGCCACACCACCTAAATACCATGCATGGTCTAAATGGCCGATCACCGCGGCATCCACTAACCCTAACAGAGGGACGGTGATATTGGAGATCACCATAGGTAAAGCCAGCGATAAGACCCGCCAATGAAGCTCACGCTGAGTGAGAGACTGCCACATACTTCCTCGTTCTCAATATTGGACGCCACGCTATGCGTCAGGATGATGTATCATTTTTGATAAAGAACACGATTGCAGCGATAACCGGCAAGGTCAGCGGGTGGCCCTTATCGATGCAGCAGTGTACCATTGCGGCAATCTCATCGACGAGCGGCCATTGCACTGCATCAGTTGCATTGCGCCAACTCGGCTCATCACCTCTGTAAAAAAGGAAAGGTTATGCGTGTATTTTTTGCCTGTGTGTTGGCGGTATTGCTAGCGGGTTGCTCGAAAGTGACCAAGCAAAACTACGATCAGCTCGAAGTGGGCATGAGCTATGACGCGGTTGTGAGCCACATTGGCGAGCCTAGCCAATGCGACGACACCATGGGCTTAACCCACTGTGTGTGGGGCGGCGATGGTAAGCACATCAAAGTGTCTTTTGTCGCCGACAAAGCCACCGTGCTGTCGGCGCAAGGGCTAAAGTAGCCCCTTAATAGCGCAACGCGTGGTCGGCAAGGAGCACCACAAAGGTCGCGAAGATATGCCATATCGAGAATTTAAACGTCTGCCACGCGATGCCTTTTTGCGACTGGGTTTTCAGTCGCCAAGCGTAACCGACAAAGACCAGATTTAACGTGGTCGCCCCTACCAGATACAACCAACCACTCATCCCGGTCAGCCAAGGGAAAATGCCCACGATGACCAGCAGTAGGGTGTAAAGCAAAACCATAGTTTGGGTAAACCCTACCCCATGAGTGACAGGCAGCATCGGCACATCGGCTTTAGCATAGTCATGGCGGCGATGTATCGCTAACGCCCAAAAGTGAGGCGGCGTCCAAGTAAAAATGATCATCACCAGCAGCAGCGCATGGGCGTGAAGCTCTCCGGTCACCGCGGTCCAGCCTAACAAAGGCGGCATCGCTCCCGCCAAACCGCCAATCACGATATTTTGCGGGGTCGCAGGTTTAAGCCACTGGGTATACACCAATGCATAACCGACCAGACTGGCAAACGTTAGCCAAGCCGTGAGCGGATTCAGCCACCAACAGGCAATGAATCCCATCACCATCAGTATCACCGCAAAGGCCAACGCGGCGCCTTGACTCACTCTTCCCTCGGCAACGGGGCGATGGCGGGTGCGCTGCATTTTCGTGTCAATTTTCCAGTCGATAACGTGATTAAACACCGCCGCTGCGCTGGCTTGCGCACCAATGCCAAATAATCCCACCAGCACCGCCGACCAAGGTGGCCAGCCGGGAGTGGCTAAGCACATGCCCACCAACGCGGTGAGAAGCAACATGGCAACCACACGCGGTTTGGTCAGCTCGTAATAATCACGCCAATTGGCGTCAACCCATGTCGAAACACTAGCGGTACGTTGAAACTGTGCCATCACGAGCTCCTTGTCGGGTCGACGGTGAAAGACATAAAAATCGAGTGAGGAGTAATGTGGCCAATAGCGACAATCCACCGAGGTTATGCGCCACTGCCACACTCAGCGGCAGTAGCGCAACCACATTGGTTACCCCTAACGTAATTTGCATCGCCAGCACACCACTCACTGCCATTGCCAGCGCACGCGCCCCAGCACGCCACAGCATCCATGCCCAAGCAAGTACTAATGCGGTGACCACCATGGCACCGAGACGGTGCGTGGCATGAATGGTCACCCGCTCGGCATGGTTCAGCACGCCAAATTGATAGGTGTCGCTAAGCGGACTGACGGGATGAAAGGCGGAAGGGGTGAAAAGCTGCCACCAAGGGCTTTCACAGATAGGAAGCTGAGTGCAGACGGTGGCAGCATAGTTGGCCGAGGTCCAGCCGCCGAGACCGATTTGTACAATCACCGCCACCAAAGCCAACGTGCCCACGCGGCGCGCGGATGATGACATCGAAAACACAGGCAATCGGAGCGCGCCTGTCGCCACCGCCAGCCAAACTAGCAAGCATACCGTGGTGAAACCACCGAGTAAGTGCGCCATCACCACCACCGGCATCAAACTTAAAGTCACGGTCCACATCCCTAAGGCGGCTTGCGCGATGACGACCACACTGAGCAAGGTGGTCAGTGGTCGTAAAGCCTGATAGTCAGGACGTCGCCAGCTGATCCACGCCAACGCAAAAATCGCCAGCCCTAAGGTGCCCGCCACGTAGCGGTGCAACATTTCATTCCATGCTTTATTGATATCAAGCGGCGCATCTGGGAAACGCGACATGGCGACCGATTGCGCGCTTTCACTGGCCGGTACTGCCAAATGGCCATAGCATCCGGGCCAGTCTGGGCAGCCAAGCCCCGCTTCAGTGAGGCGGGTAAACGCGCCGAGGCCGACCACCAGCACAGCCAGTATCAGTGTCGATAAAACGGCGAGTTGGTAGCGACGCGTTGCCATAATCAGCCTACCTTCGACAATTTAAGGAGCCGTTTGAGATCGCGCAATAAGCCTTTGCCTTGCGCGACCCACTTGGTTTTATCGTCACTGACCGGATAGGCCAGCACCACATTATTCATCGGATCGCTTAGATAAATAGTATTTTTATCAAATGCTTGTTGCTGCCATGCCTGCGCCTGCTCTGTGGTCAGGGTTTGCCATGTCAGTACCTCCGGCGCTTTCGGGGCGGAGCGCGTCAGTGCCACGCTACTGACCCGATCGCGCTCTTTGCCGACCGCAATCGGAATTTGTGTTAACTGAAACAGGGCTTGCTCACACACCGAATCACATTGCTCTGGCACCCGATAAATCAACCGCCACTGGCCTTCCTTTGACAGCCAATTCAAGGTCGCCGGCTCAGCGAGAAACTGTCCGTAATTAGTGACCCCTTTTTCATACCAGCTTTGCTCCAGCACCAATTTCGCCACCACCACAGGTAGGACAAAAATGCCAATCAATGCTACGAGCGTTATGCGTCCTTTCACACCGCTTCCCTCTGTTTTGTTTTATACCACCAGATGCCCGCGCCAATACTGACCGCAAGCGCCATGAGTGCCCATTGCAAGGCATAGCCATAGTGTTTTACCGGTGGCATCACAACCGGCTGCCACACCGGCGTTATCCCCGCTTGCGCCAAGGCATCCTGACTCGGCGTGGTCACATCCATCAATGTTTCTGTCCGTATCAACCACTGCGTATTCAACGTTAGCAGTTGGGCGTTAAGTGCTTTCAAATCAATGCGCTGAACCCGAGCGGGCCAGGCGTGCGATGCCGTTTCTTCCTTGAGTACCACCCGCTCAGAGGGTGTATCAACAAAGCCAGACAGCTGGTAGCGCGATGCCAATGCAGGCACAGCCGGCAAGTGGCGCACTGCTGGCGCGGCCACCCAACCCAGTTCCACCAGCCACCACTGCGATGGCTGTTGGCTCGGCACAAAAGGAAGAAAGAGGCGATAGCCTACCCGGCCTTGGTGGGTCTGATTATCCAGCCACACGGCAAATTCAGGGCGAAACTGGCCGTCGAGCGCCAACCGTTGGCCTTTTCGCACCATGCCTGAAAGTGAGTTGGGGGCTTGATTGGCATCAAACTGTGCCAAGTGTTGGGCTTTTTGCACGCCACGCGTCCATTGCCAATGACTTAACTTGACGAGTAGCGCGACCACAACCACAGTCAATATCAGAAACCCCATTCGCCGTCCTTGTTTCATGATTACCTATTGCGCTAAGGAGCGCTTATGCTGGTCAAAGCTATTCTGATTTGTTTGCTGATCTTTATTTTGTTTAACTTATTTCGTGCCATTCCTATTTTGCTCAATGGCAATCGCTCCGTGCCTTTATCTCGCTTTTTGGGTCGTCGCGTTTTATTTTCCGTCTGTATCTTCTTATTGCTTTTATTGGCGCTCTCAATGGGCTGGATTACCCCCAACCCACGCCCCTATTGATCTATAAGATGTATACAAAAACGAACAAGCATAACCACACCACATCAACAAAGTGCCAATACCAAGCACTGGCTTGAAAACCAAAGTGTTGTGTCGGCGTGAAGTGGCCACGTAATACACGTAACCAAATCACAAACAACATGATGGTGCCTAATGTAACGTGTAGGCCATGAAAGCCAGTTAATAAATAAAAGGTGTTGCCATAGACCCCAGAGTCGAGACGTAGATCCATTTCTTGGTAAGCATGGATGTATTCTTCACCCTGAAAAAACATAAACAACGCCCCTAATAACACCGTGGCCAATAGGAAGCTTTTAATTCGCCCCCGTTGATTTTTCTCCATCGCGGTATGGGCAATATGGAGCGTTACAGAAGAGGTCAGGAGTATAAAGGTGTTTAACAGCGGTAACCCCATCGCGGGCATCGCGGTGGTTTCAATCCCGCCTGGGGTCAACGTGAGTGGCCACTGAGCGACGAAATCTGGCCACAATACCGCGGCCGTCATGGCATTGTTACTCGCACCGCCCAGCCAAGGGACGGCGATAAAGCGGGCATAGAAGAGCGCACCAAAAAAAGCCCCAAAAAACATTACCTCAGAGAAAATAAACCAACTCATTCCTTGGCGAAAAGAACGGTCCATTTGCGCCGAGTAAAGTCCTTGCATGGATTCGCGGATCACGTCGCGAAACCAGCCGGTGAGCATAATCAAAATAAGCACAGTGCCAGCCAGTAACAGCCAAGGACCGTTGCCACCAAATAAACCGCCCACCGTGGCACCTGCACCAGCGGCAATCAAAAACAGCGCCACCGCACCCACAATCGGCCAGATACTCGCCGCAGGGACATAATAACGTTCAGGCGTCGCCATGAGCGCCTCCTTATTCCTTGGCGCTGGCGGTCACATCAAACAAGGTGTAGGCCAGCGTTAAGTGGTTAATGTCATCCGGCAGCTCAGGATCCACGTAAAACACGAGGGGCAAAGCCGCATCCTCGCCACGCGGTAAAGGCTGACGGTTAAAACAAAAGCATTCAATTTTGTTCAAGTATTGCGCGGCTATCCCGGGTGAGACCGAAGGCACCGCTTGGCCGATGGTGTCATAGCGCGCATTGTTGGTGGCTAGGTAGTTGATGGTATGGGTTTCACCGGGATGCACCTGCATACGTTTAACTTGGGGCTCGAACGTCCAGCGCATTCCCGGGTTGATGTAGGCAATAAATTCAACGGTCACCAAGCGATCTTGGTCAATGCCCGCACTGGATGCGGCGGCCTCATTATCGGTTTTGCCGTTTATCCCAGTAACGTCACAGAACACGTCATACAAAGGCACTAAGGCAAACGCAAAGCCAAACATCGCGACTGCGAGCAGCAGTAAGCGGCGCACCGAGCGCGCAGACTCAGTGGCCATCGCGCACCTCCTTCAGATCTGGCGGTGTCTCAAAGGTGTGATACGGTGCGGGCGATGGCACTGTCCACTCCAGCCCTTCGGCACCCTCCCACGGCTTCGCCGCAGCAGGCTCACCGCCACGCGCGCATTTGATCACCACCGCGAGGAAAATAAGTTGCGACAAGCCAAAGGCAAAGCCACCGATACTGACAATGGCGTTCACGTCCGCAAATTGCAGGGCATAATCGGGGATCCGGCGCGGCATCCCCGCCAGTCCCAGAAAGTGCATGGGGAAGAAAAGCACATTGACCGAAATCACCGAACACCAAAAGTGCCACTTGGCCAAGGTTTCATTAAACATATGGCCGGTCCACTTGGGGAGCCAGTAGTAAGCCGCGGCCATAATCGAGAACACCGCCCCCGAAACCAGCACATAGTGGAAGTGCGCCACCACAAAATAGGTATCATGATACTGAAAATCGACCGGGGTGATCGCCAGCATCAAGCCCGAAAATCCGCCGATGGTGAACAGCACAATAAAGGCAATCGCAAACAACATGGGCACTTCAAAGGTTAACGAGCCCCGCCACATGGTGGCGACCCAGTTGAAGACCTTCACCCCAGTCGGCACCGAGATCAGCATGGTGCAGAACATGAAAAACAATTCGGCAAATACCGGCATCCCGGTGGTGAACATATGGTGCGCCCATACCAAAAAGCTTAACCCCGCAATCGAGGCGGTGGCATACACCATCGAGCTATAGCCGAACAGGCGCTTGCGTGAAAACGCAGGGACAATGGCCGAGATAATGCCAAAGCTTGGCAAAATCATGATGTAGACCTCGGGGTGACCAAAGAACCAGAAAATATGCTGGAACATCACAGGGTCGCCGCCCCCCGCGGCATCAAAAAAGCTAGTGCCAAAGTATTTATCGGTCAGCACCATGGTGGCGGCCCCTGCCAATACCGGCATCACCGCAATCAACAAAAAGGCCGTGATCAGCCAAGTCCAAACAAACAGCGGCATTTTCATGTAGGTCATGCCCGGCGCACGCATATTGGTGATGGTGACAATCACATTGATGGCGCCCATGATTGAGCTGATCCCCATGATATGCAGGGCAAACACAAACAGGCCGGTACTGTCTGGGCTATAAGTGGTCGACAGCGGCGCGTAAAACGTCCAGCCAAAGTTAGGGCCGCCGCCTTCCATAAACAAGGAGCCAATAAGCAGTAAGAACGCGAACGGCAGGATCCAAAAGCTCCAGTTATTCATCCGTGGCAGCGCCATGTCCGGCGCTCCTATCATCATTGGCACCATCCAGTTAGCCAAACCGGTAAACGCGGGCATCACCGCGCCAAACACCATGATCAGGCCGTGTACTGTGGTCATTTGGTTGAAAAAGTTAGGCTCAACCAGTTGCAAGCCGGGCTGAAAAAGCTCAGCACGAATAACCATCGCCATCGCCCCACCCAGTAAAAACATGGTGAAGCTGAAAATCAGATACATGGAGCCAATATCTTTGTGGTTGGTGGTCAACACCCAACGCATGATCCCACGCGGTTTATGGTGATGATCGTCATGCAAGGTATCTGGGGTAGTATCTGTCATCACGCGCTCCTAAAGATCTTCACCTGACTTCACCGCGTTGATTTGCGCAGCTTGTACGGTATCACCGGTGTCATTGCCCCACGCATTGCGCTCATAGGTCACCACCGCCGCCAATTCTTTGAGCGACAATTGCGGACCAAACGCTTGCATGGCGGTACCTGCTTTGCCGTTGACAACAATATCAATATGGTCGACCAATCTATCCGGCTGAATGGCAATCTCAGCGCCGGCCAACGCGGGGAACACGCCCGGCATCCCTTGTCCTTCGCTTTGGTGACACATGCCACAGCGGCTGTCGTACACCTGTTTGCCTAGCGCCATTAGCTCATCCATCGGCATTTCCATGTCCAGCAAGCGTTGCTCTTCTTCGCGCGCTTTCTGCTGTGCTAGGGCCGTTTTTTGCACCCAAGCATCAAATTCCTCTTGGGGCTTGGCGATCACCACAATCGGCATAAAGCCGTGGTCTTTACCGCACAGCTCTGCACATTGGCCGCGATAAATGCCGGGCTTATCAATTTTGGTCCACGCCTCATTAATAAAACCGGGGTTAGCATCTTTCTTCACCGCAAAGGCAGGCACCCACCACGAATGAATCACATCTTGCGAAGTAATCAAAAAGCGCACCTTACGCCCGACTGGCAACACCAGAGGCTGATCGACCTCGAGTAAATAGGTGTCACGCTTTTGTCTCTCATTGCGGATTTGTTCGGGGCTTGAGGCAAGCAGAGAAAAAAAGGCAACATCATGGTCAAAATAGCGGTAATGCCACTTCCATTGCGAGCCCGTTACCTGCACTGTGAGGTCCGGCTCGGTGGTGTCTTCCATATCGAGTAGCACTTGGGTGGCCGGAATCGCCATACCCACCAAAATCAAAAACGGCACGAGCGTCCACGCAATTTCTACCTTGGTACTTTCATGAAATGAGGCAGGGTTTGCGCCTTTGGATTTACGGTGACGGATGATGGCCCAAAACATCACCCCAAACACCAGCACGCCAATTGCAACGCAGATATAAAAGATGGTCATGTGCAGGTCATACACCTGCTGACTGATGGCCGTGACCCCTTGGGTGAGGTTCCAACCTTCTCGTTCTGCAGCATGCACACCCACTGCAGGAAGGAGCATTGTCCCTATCAAAAGTAGTAATCGGCGCCTCAACACGGCTTCCTCCTGCCTCACTCATGATTGACGCTGGCGAGAATACGCACAGATACAATCACTAACGATAGTTAACGTTTTATTTACAATTAAGTTAGGCAAGGATGGCGAAAAGGACAAAAAATCGAGGCGAAAAAGATCATAAAGCCAGACACGTGCCCACCTTGTGTGAGCACGACGGCAGAAAAGCGATAGCGCGAAAGAAAAGTTATAACTCGAGATGAAGGACAACAGGCGTGAAGCGCAGACGATAGCGTGGCATGGCCGCTAATGCACGTTGCCATAACCGCCAACGGGGACAGGGTTTATCGAGCGGTGATTTTTCTTCTACGCGGCACGCCCACGGCAACGCGTTCACGATCGCCATTCTCGGATCGGCAAAACCATGTTGGTATTGTTCGCAGCCCAACTTTTGTCCCATGCGGGTATGACATTTGTCCCCCGCCAGCACTAAGCATGCCTCCATTTGCGGAAAATGGCGGCTGATATGATGGCAAAAGGCTGAAATTTCGCGGTTACTGCACTCTAGTAAGGCTTGGTCACAAATTAGCATGGTTGGGTGACCAGCAGGTACCGCTAATTGATCCAGCCAATCAAGCTGCTTGACCGAGCCTTGCACCATCCGAAACCGTTCACTGGTATGAAAGAGTCGCTCACGCCAGAGTAAGGTTTCGTCGACATCTACCTCTAGCCAACGGCAACGGCCATTGTCGAGACGGTAAAAACGGGTATCGAGTCCGCCCCCCACGTTAATAATCCACGCGGTGGGATGCTGGGCTAAGAATTGTTTTACAATCGCGTCACATTGACTGGTAAGCGTGGCATAAAGCAGCTGGGTTTGATCCAGGTTTTGCCAATCACATTCGGGCTGGAGAACACACCCCTGACAGGCTGCAGCCGCCACCGGATCGTAAATCACCCCATCATCGGTAAGGCTCTCACGACTGCGCAGCCACATCGGCTTAAATAGCTTGCTAGGAACAGAATGCTGTTGAGTACGCACGGACACCTCCACATACGATAATTATAGATGATAATAATTATCGTTTGCCTGAGCAATAATGCAAAGGTGTTTTTTTAACCGCGGTCAAATCATGGGCGAGCGACGCCCGTGCCAGAAACCTATTACATCCAATCAGCGTTACGGATCACACCCACAGCCACGCCTTCAATGGTCAGTGATTGTGCGGTTAAATCCACCGAGATCGGCATAAATTCGTCATTTTCAGCGTGCAATACCACTTGCGCGCCTTTTTTCTCAAGACGCTTCACGGTCACATCGTCATCAACGCGAGCGACAACGACTTGGCCGTTGTGCACATCTTGGGTCTTGTGCACCGCCAGTAAATCGCCATCTAGGATACCGATGTCTTTCATGCTCATGCCATTGACGCGTAATAAAAAGTCAGCGCGCGGTTTGAACAAGGCAGGGTCAACTTGGTAATGACTTTCGACATGCTCTTGCGCCAATATCGGCTCACCAGCCGCCACGCGACCAATCAGCGGCAAACCTTGATCTTCTGGGGCGACCACTTCTTCTTCGCAAATCAAACGAATGCCTCGTGACGCGCCGGGAATAATCTCCAGCACTCCTTTACGGGCTAAGGCTTTTAGATGCTCTTCCGCCGCGTTCGCGGAACGAAAACCCAACTGACGAGCAATCTCGGCACGGGTCGGCGGCATCCCTGTCTCTTCGATATGGGCTTTGATTAAATCAAAAACCTGCTGTTGTCTCGCGGTTAACGGCTTCATGCTCTTACCTGTCTTTTTATACAGTTAACTGTGAGTATATCCAGTAATTAAATGCTTGAAAAGGCCTAATTCGCGCAGCGAGAAGCGGATCTCATTGTGGCTTGAAACGGTGGGTTAGCGTAATTTCCCGACCTTTCGTTGCGAGTTCGCCGTACTTTTCTGCTATCCTTGGCGCGCATTTTGATTTTGAGGCGCTAACCGTTATGGCTCTCTGGCAAAAACTTTATTATAAGCTATTGAATTTGCCGCTCTCTGCATGGGTAAAAACCCACTGTATTCCATCCGAACCTATTGAGCAGCTCAACCTATCGTTAACACGGCCCATCGTCTATGTGCTGCCGTTTCACTCCCACACGGATTTACTGACCCTTAGGCGAACCTGTTTGCGTCAAGGGCTGCCTGATCCGTTAAAACCCCTCACCATTGGGGATACTACCTTGCCGCGCTACGTGTTTATTAGCCACGGCCGCAAGGTATTTAGTGGTCAGCAAGATTTACCGGCCCGCTCGTTGGCGCATTTTAAAGATTTACTTAACCTTCATCGCCAAGACAGTGAGCTAGATATTCAGCTCGTCCCCGCCTCGGTGCTGTGGCAACGGGATCCGGGTAACGAAACGCAGCGTGATCAAGCGATTTTGCGCGCCATGAATGGCCCTGAGAAACTGTGGACCATTCTGACCCGTGGCCGTGATGGTATGGTGCGTATCAGCCAAGCGGTATCGCTACGCTATATGGCCGACAAGCACGGCACCGACCAAGCGATCGCGCATAAACTCGCGCGGGTGGCGATGATCCACTTCTCGCGCCAAAAACTCGCTGCCTCGGGACCTCGCCTCCCGAATCGCGCCTTGCTCTTTAAGCGTCTGCTGGCCTCGAAAGCGATCGATAAAGTGGTTCATGATGAAGCGCAAAGCCGCAATGTCTCGGTTGAGAAAGTGCGCAAAGAAGCGGTCGATATGATGGAAGAGATCGCCGCTAACTTCTCCTATCGCTTGATTCGCTATAGTGATCGCCTGCTAACTTGGTTGTGGAACAAGCTATACCAAGGCATCAACGTCAACAACGCCGAGCGCGTGCGTCAGTTGGCGCAAGACGGCCATGAAATTGTCTATGTGCCCTGCCACCGCTCACACATGGACTACTTGTTGCTATCGTATGTGCTGTACAAAGAAGGACTGGTACCGCCGCATATTGCCGCCGGCGTCAACCTCAACTTCTTCCCGGCTGGACCCTTATTCCGCCGTGGTGGCGCCTTCTTTATTCGTCGCAGCTTTAAAGGCAACCGCCTGTATTCCACCGTTTTCCGTGAATACCTGGCAGAGTTATTTGCCCGCGGCTATTCGGTCGAGTACTTCTCCGAGGGCGGCCGCTCACGCACAGGCCGCTTGCTACCGGCGAAAACGGGGATGCTTGCCATGACCTTGCAAGCCATGCTTCGCGGTCAACAACGCCCAATCACCTTGGTGCCCGTCTATATTGGCTACGAGCACGTGATGGAGGTCAGCACCTACGCCAAA
The DNA here is from genome assembly GCF_001996125.1 of Salinivibrio sp. PR932. Lineage (NCBI taxonomy): Bacteria > Pseudomonadati > Pseudomonadota > Gammaproteobacteria > Vibrionales > Vibrionaceae > Salinivibrio > Salinivibrio sp. PR932. Next base: position 71,112 of record NZ_MUFM01000004.1, read on the forward strand.
GAGCTGCAAGGCCAACGCAAAGAGAAAGAAAGCTTTGGTCAAGTGGTAGGCATTGTGCGCAAGCTGCGTAACTACGGACTGGGGTACGTCAACTTTGGCGAGCCTATTCCACTGAACCAACACCTAAACGACAAGGTGCCGGACTGGCATGATTACATCAATCCGATCGAGCCGCAGAAACCCGCTTGGATGAACCCAGTGGTCAATGACTTGGCTGAAAAAGTGATGACTCGGATTAACGATGCGGCCGCCACTAATGCTCTGACTCTTTGTGCCACCGCGCTGCTGGCCTCCCGTCAACGCGCCTTAAGCCGCGAGGCATTGGAGACCCAACTGGCGGTGTATCAACAGCTGCTTACACAAGCGCCGTATTCGGCCTGTTGCAGTGTGCCGCAAGACAGTCCCGCGGACTTAGTCGACCATGCTTTGTCACTGAATAAGTTTGTGGTCGAGAAAGACACCATGGGCGATGTGATCTCGCTGAACCGTCAGCAAGCGATTTTGATGACCTATTATCGCAACAACGTGATCCATTTGGTGGCGCTGCCTTCATTGATTGCGCAGATCCTGATCACCCACAAAACCATCAGCCAAAGTGGCTTACGCGCCTGCGTGCAGCAGCTTTATCCGCTGCTCAAAGCCGAGCTGTTTATGAGTTTTGACCAAGCCAGCTTAGATAGCTACTTTGATGCGCTATTGCATGCCATGCAGGCACAGTCGCTGATTTGTTGTAACGACGATAAAGTGACCATGAACAATGCCAAGCTGGGTGAGTTGCAATTGCTGGGGCGTACCATCGTCGAAACCTTGCAACGCTATGCAATTACGTTGACCTTGTATACCCACCAGCCGCATATTGAAAAGCGTGATCTGGAAAAACACAGCCAAATGTTGGCACAGCGTTTAAGCCGCCTACACGGGATCAACGCGCCGGAGTTTTTTGATAAAGGCGTGTTCAGTACCTTTGTGGATACGCTCCGTGAGCAAGGCTATCTCGATGACGATGCTAAAGCTAATGCTGAGCGCATCCAAGCACTGAATGATTTGGTATGCGGGCTGATTTCACCGGAAGTCCAGCTCACCATTCAGGCAGTGCTGAACCAGCCACTGACGGGCCGAGCAGAAAACACCGAGTCCGACAGCGGGCAATAAGCATCCGATATTGATGCACTAAAAAAGGCGCATGATGCGCCTTTTTTTATGTGTCAGGGTCAGTGATTACTTAAAGGTATACGCCCGCTAAGACGCCCAGAAAAATCACTAAACCCACATAGTTATTGTTCATAAACGCCTGAAAGCAAGGCATTCTTTCTCGATCACGCACTAAATACTGCTGGTAAACAAACAACGCGAACGCGGCCAGCAAGCTCCAATGAAATCCTGCCGATAGGGACAGCCAATTCCCCACCAACATCAGCAGTAACAGTGTCGATAATTGCAAACCACCAATCGCCGCTTTGTCCCAACGGCCAAATAAAATGGCGGTCGATTTCACCCCGATCTTCAAATCATCATCTCGGTCGACCATGGCATAAAGGGTGTCGTAGGCAATGATCCAACAGTTATTTGCCATAAACAAAAGCCATGCAACGGGAGGAATGGTGTCTTGCACGGCGGCAAATCCCATCGGGATCCCCCAACTAAACGCCAGCCCCAATACCAATTGAGGAAGATGGGTATAACGCTTCATAAAGGGATAGACAAACGCCAAGGCGACGCCGACAAAGGACAGTTGAATGGTCAACAGGTTTTGCGTTAATACCAGCGCAAACGAGGCGAGAACCAAGCCAAAAAATAGCGCGAGCGCCTCTTTTTCGCTAATACGTCCAGACGGCAGTGGCCTATCCTTAGTGCGTTTAACATGGCCATCAAAATGACGGTCCGCATAGTCATTAATCACGCATCCGGCGGCACGCATCATGTATACGCCCAATACAAAAACCGCCAGCACATCGAAGGGTGGTAGACCGTCGGCAGCCAAAAATAAGGCCCACAAGGTTGGCCATAAAAATAATAAGGTCCCAATCGGGCGGTCAAGGCGGGCCAGTTGAGCCAGCGCCACTAACTTAGGGCTCATGCGGGGATCTCCTTTCCGTACATGGGCGAATCAGGTAAAAACAATTCCGCCACCAACATCGGACGGTTATGCAGCCAAAGCCGCGAGCGACGCGCTTGAAGTCCACCCGTTGGCATCGCTACTTCCGCCACTTCAATAGCATCACGGCGCGATGCGCGCTGTTTAAAAACATGCTGACCTAACGGCACGGCGCCTAGGGCGTTCAAGTAACCGCCTTGCCCTTCAAGCGTGGAAGCGGGCAACAGCGTGCGTCCACAAACCCATGCGTGGCCGTCTCCCTTTAAGATCACTTCACGCACCACGCACGCCTCGTGACCGATTAATGCCACTTCGTCCGTGGTCAGTTTATCCGGCGTCAGTTGATACACATTGACCACATCCACATCAAAGCGCTGACAGTGGCGCTTGAGTCGAGCCGTCATCGAATGCGATTCGAGTAACCAACTCCCATGTTGAGAGCGTTTTAACGCGGCGATATCTGGTCGTTCCCAGCGCGCTTGTTTCAGCGCCGCCAAATAGGTTTGATTTAAATCCGACATTGTTTCCTGTGCCACATCGCGCAAAATTCGCCCGCTTCATCCCCTCGGTGGCTTACAATATTGCTATACTCGGCTGGCAATTGTAGCAAGCCAGTCCCGATTGGAGAATGCAGGGCGGCCTAACCCTATCATATGAGCAACTGAATTGCTGGGTGGATATGAGAAAGATTCAAACCTTATGGATGGCCTTAGTCGGCCTATTATTACTGACCAGCTCGGCCGTGTTCGCTGAAGCAGAGGGTGACGGACAAGCGCCCAAATACAGCTACTTTTCCCTAGAGCCTGAAATCACCACCAACTATGTCACTGAGGGGAGCCGGCTCGGCTTTATCAATGTCAAAGTGGAGCTGATGGTCGATGACCCGAAACTGGTGCGTGAGCTGGAATATCATGCGCCGCTGATCCGTGATGCCATCATCGAGACCTTGAGTCAGCAAACCGTCACCAAGATAAAATCGCTATCCGGTCGAGAAGCAATCCGTAAAGCCTGCCTGGAGCGCGTCAATGAGCTCTTATTAGCAGAAACCAATCGACGCATTCTCGCCGATCTCTTGTTTACCAAGTACCTATACCAATAGGCGATCGTTATCCGCTACGCGGATAACGCATCTTGCTCAGCATCGCTGGGCACCACTTCAAGGTGGCCACCTTGCGCTAACAGCATGTCGCGCACATTGCTCGGTGGCTCGGCATCGGTAAAGACCATATCGAGTTGGGTAATGTTGCCAAGATTCACCATGGCATTACGACCAAACTTGGTATGGTCGGCAGCCAGCATCACACAGCGGCTGTTATCTAGAATCGCTTTTTTGACACGTACCTCGTGGTAGTCAAAATCGAGCAGCGACCCATCATCATCAATGCCACTGATCCCCAAAATGCCGAAGTCGAGGCGGAACTGGGAGATAAAATCGAGGGTGGCTTCACCCACAATACCCCCGTCACGGTTGCGCACTTCGCCCCCAGCAATAATCAGGGTGAAATCCTGCTTGGGCATTAAGATAGCAGCGGCATTTAAGTTATTGGTCACCACCCGTAAGTTATGGTGATTGAGTAACGCGCGCGCGACCGCCTCCGGTGTGGTGCCGATATCAATAAACAAGGTCGCGCCATCCGGAATGTGCTTCACCAAAGCTTGAGCAATGGTGTCTTTTTCGTGCTGCTGCAAGACCTTACGCGTTGCATACGCGGTGTTTTCCGAACTCGACGGTACTGTCGCCCCACCGTGATGGCGGCGAATGTGGTTCTCTGCGGCCAATTCATTGAGATCGCGTCGAATCGTTTGCGGGCTGACATTGAAGCGCTCAACCAAGTCTTCCGTGCTCACGTATCCTTGTGACTTAACCAGATCAATGATTTGCTGATGACGTTTGTTTTGCTTCACTGCATCTCCCCTTACAAAAAGCCCCCGCGGTCACGGGGGCTTTCTAGTTTACTCATTGCCTATGGGCAATGCCAAGACTGATTGTTTAGGCAGCATGTGCCGGTGACTCACGACGCACGCGGCTCTCACCTACCCATGCTAAGCATAGGAAGAAAATCGCCAAGATACAGCCGCCGGTAAGGAGCATAAAGCCACCGTCCCAACCAAAGTGATCCACGGTATAACCCAATGCAATATTGGCCACTACGGCACCACCGAGGTAACCGAATAGTCCAGTTAAACCTGCCGCCGTACCGGCCGCTTTTTTCGGTGCAAGCTCAAGCGCATACAAGCCGATCAGCATCACCGGACCATAAATCAAGAAGCCAATCGCCACCAGCGCGACCATATCGACGCCCGGATTGCCCGCAGGGTTAAACCAATAGACCAATACCGCCAAGGTGACTAAGACCATGAACAGTACACCCGCTGGCGCACGTGCTCCTTTAAAGAACTTATCTGACATCCAACCACACAGCAGTGTGCCCGGGATCCCCGCCCACTCGTAGAGGAAGTAAGCCCATGAGGACTTATCGACGGTAAAGCCTTTGGCTTCATCCAGATACACAGGCGCCCAGTCCAATACGCCATAGCGAATCAAATAGACAAAGGCGTTAGCAATCGCGATGTACCACAAAAGACGGTTTTTCAGTACATACGTCACGAAGATATCTTTGGCGGTCATTTCCTTCTCAAAGGCTTCTTCGTCGTAGTTTTCTGGATAGTCGTTTTTGTATTCTTCAATCGGTGGCAAACCACATGATTGCGGGGTATCGCGTAGGGTTAACCAGATGAATACCGCGACCAAGGCTGCAAAAAACGCCGGGACATAGAAAGAGGCACGCCAGTCGTCATTGAACAGCCACAGGCCAAGCAAGAATAGCGGACCAATCAAGCCGCCCCCCACGTTATGCGCCACGTTCCAAACAGATACCAGCTCACCACGCTCGCGGCGTGACCACCAGTGCACCATGGTACGCCCGCAAGCCGGCCAGCCCATGCCTTGCACCCAACCGTTAATAAACAGCAGGATAAACATGATGGTAATACTGCTGGTTGCCCACGGCATAAAGCCAAAGCAGAACATCACCAACGATGACATTAACAGGCCAGCACTCAAGAAGTAGCGAGGGTTAGAGCGGTCAGACACGCTGCCCATGAGAAATTTAGACAGACCGTAAGCGATCGAGACAGCAGCTAATGCAAAGCCAAGATCGCCGCGGCTAAAACCATATTCTTCAATAAGAAATGGCATCGCCAAGCTGAAGTTTTTACGCACTAGGTAGTAACCGGCATAACCGATAAAAATACCAATAAACAATTGCCAACGCAGTCGGGTGTAGGTTGAGCCGACTTGCGATTCTGGCAATCTTTGCCGGTGAGGTGCCGGACGAAAGATTCCAAACATGAGAGGGTTCCTCAGTAAGATGTACGCGATGGATAGGTAAAAGGGTTACAAATCAAAAGAGTGAGCATTGAAATATTCGAATACGCTCAACGGGTGGAATATTTACTCAAAATGAAAACAAAAACCGTGAATCCGAACATAAATTATCGATCTAGAACAATAAAAATGTGTGTTCGAATAAAAAAAGAGCAGTAATCTGCTCTTTTTCGTTTGCGTTTGTTTGACGGACAATGTTAGGCCGCGCGTTTGGCATCCCAAAGGCCGAGTAAGCAACCGACGCCTAAACCAAACACGTGCGCCATATTGGCGATATTCATGCCCAGTGGTTGGAAGAACCCAATCACTAACCATGCCAACATAAACACGACATACGGTTTCTCAATGGTTAACCCGCGCTCGGGGGCGAGCCACGTTAACCACCATAAATAGCCTAAGAGCGCGTAAACCACACCGGATAAGCCGCCAAAATAAGGCCCTTCCAGCCAATATTGCCCCAGACCGGAGAAAAGGGCGGCAAAGAGGAAAATCTGCATCAGCTTGCTGCCACCAGCCCGTTGCTCGATACGTCCCCCAAGTACCCACCACCACAATAAGTTAAAGACGATGTGTAGCGCCGAGAAATGAAGCAAGGCGTGACTAAACAACCGCCACAATTGCCAGCGCTGCTCGCTATCAGCGGGAAACAGCAAGCTGCGCACGACGACCTCAAATCCGCCTAAGATCATCATGGCAAACAAGGCGGCACACGCGATCATCACGGTAATCGTCACTGGACCAGACTTGTCTTTCACCGTTTGCCATAACCCTGCGGAGGGATAATGAAACCGAGCGTGACGGGTTTCCGCTACCTGCCAAGACGCAGCCTGATAGCGGCTATGCATAGGCTCCGCCACAAAACGGGCCAGTTCTTGTTCAACCCAGGCGGCTTGGCTGTCATCGACCAGCCATAACGCCACTTGGGCATCCGCTTCCGGTGCCAGCTCAATCGCCACCTTATGCGCTGCTGCATAATCGACAAATGCCTGCGCTAGCCGTGCGTTAGGCAGTACCGCCATTTTTTGCATAGAGGCTCCTTGCGCCTATTCCAGTCCCGACTCAGTTGGCAAGGCCTGACGATGCCAAGCCTCAAAGCCACCATCGACACTGTAGACAGACTCGAACCCTTGGTTAATTAAATACTGTGCCGCCCCTTGGCTGCTAATGCCGTGGTAGCACATCACCAGTACGGGTTGATCAAAATCGACCTGATCCATAAAGGCGACCAAGGTGTCGTTGGTTAAGTGAAAGGCACCTTGAGAGTGCGCCACTTGAAAGGTTTGTGGATCGCGAATATCCACTAATACTGCATTTTGCTGATCATCACGCAGCATTTCCCACGCATCGGTCACAGAGATATGAGCAAACTGATCCATACCTAATTCCACTCCACTCACAGAGTTATTCCCAAAGTTATGTAGCACGATGCTATCGCGCCGCTCGTTATAAACGGCATTGTACCTGAGTTTAGGCCGCCTCGCTTGTTAGACAGGTTAAGTCATGGTCATTTATTGATCGTCTGTGGAAAAAGGTGTGGATTGCGTTGATAAGCGAAGATCGTCGAATAGGATCCACTAGATATAGATCTGATCATGGATAAGCTGTGAATAAGTTACGTGAAACTTTCTAACTCCGATGATCAACAGATATAAAAAAACCGGCCCGCGGGCCGGTTTATTCGCATGGATAGCGCTATAGGGCGTCACCCATGGCATGTTTCAGTTTCTTCATCGCATTTTTTTCAAGCTGGCGAATCCGCTCAGCCGAGACTTGGTAATGATCCGCCAAATCTTGCAACGTGGCCTTGTCATCATCCAACCAACGTGCGCGAACAATGTGTTGGCTTCGCTCATCCAATGCAGCCAGTGCATGGGCAAGACGACGGTTCGCGTGCGATTCCCAGTTTTCCGCCTCTAGCGAGGCCGCCACATCAGAGCTCTTGTCTTCTAAGTAGTAGACTGGAGCCATGGCGGCGCCATCACGCTCATCATCGGCGTTTGCTGGGGCTTCGAAGGTCGCATCTTGCGCGGCGAGACGTGCTTCCATCTCGCGGACTTCTGCTGCATCAACACCAAGTTGCTCCGCCACCATGTTCACTTCATCGTTGTTAAACCACCCCAAGCGCTTTTTGTTTTTGCGCAGGTTAAAGAACAGCTTACGCTGTGCTTTGGTGGTTGCCACTTTAACGATACGCCAGTTACGCAGCACGTACTCGTGAATTTCGGCTTTGATCCAGTGCACCGCAAAGGAGACAAGGCGAACGCCGACTTCTGGGTTAAAGCGTTTGACCGCTTTCATCAAGCCGATGTTACCCTCTTGCACTAAATCTGCCATGGGTAAGCCGTATCCGGTGTATCCACGGGCGATATGAACAACAAAACGCAAGTGTGAGAGGATCAGCGATTTCGCTGCCTCAAGATCACCATGGTAATGGAGACGCTCGGCCAACGCATGCTCCTCTTCGGCAGTGAGCATGGGGTGGCTATTCACCGCCTGCAGGTAACTGTCTAAGTTATCCTGTGCGATGGGGGCCAGTGCGTACATCTCTTTTGTCATTCAAACCTCGTTTCCGAATCGTCGAAGACCGAATTGCTGATTAAGCATGCAAAAATATACCCAAGCGGGGTAAAACTGCAAGCCCTGTTGTGTGTCTCGTGCTCTATGACCGCAATAAGTCTACACAGGTTCAATTTCTTTTAGATGACGACGTGTCGCCAACACCGCGGCCAACACCCCTAATAAGGTGGACACCATCAACAATAGCAAAGATTCATCCCAACCAAGTCCGGTGAGCGTAAAGCGATTGTCATAAAGCTGTGCCAATTGACTGACCGCCGCATCCATTAAAAACGTATTTAATGCGGTAATCACCCATGCTAACACCGCCGCCAATCCGCCTAACCAAGCGCCCATGTAGAGATAGGGACGCAAAATAAAGCTGTCGGTTGCCCCCACCATCTTCATCACTTGAATACGGGATTGATGATGGAGCACCTGTAACCTCAGGGTATTGCCGACCACTAGCAGCACCGCTGCCAGCATCAGCCCCGAGAACAACCAAGCCAAGGTGATAGCGATGTGCTTGATCGCTTCCAGTCTGGCTAGCCAATCGCTGTCGAGACGTACCTCTTCGACACCATCCAATGCAATAAGCTTCGCCGATAACCCTTGCGCCACTTGGCTGAGCGCAACCTGTGTGCCGCTGTCAGAGGCAGACACATCAACGCGCGGCACGACCACTAACACCGCCGGAAGCGGGTTGTTGTCGAGCAAGCTGACGGCTTGCTCAAAGCCACGTTGGACACGCAAAGTATCGAGCCCTTGTGAGGGCGAAATATAGGTCACACTGGCCACATCGGACCAACCGCGAATATCGCTAGCAAGGGCTTGCGATTGTGCCTCGGTCTGCGCTTTATCAAGATAGACACTCAACTCCGCCGGGTTGTGCCATTGGTCGGTCACTGCTAAGACATTTTTAGCCAGTAAGTAGAAAGTGACTGGCAAGGACAGGGCCACTGCCAGTACCGTCAGGGTGAGCAAATTCCCAACCGGACGTTGAAAGAGATCTTGCCATGCTGCGCGGGCGTGTCGGCGCTGGGTTTGTACAAAGCCTTCAGCCATGACGTACCTCCGCCAAGCTGCCTTGGTTTAGTTCAAAACGGCGCAAATGGCGATATTGTTCAAGCAAGGACGTATCATGGGTCGCCATTAAAATGGTGACGCCCACTTGGTTGAACAAACGAAATAGCTCCATGATTTGCGCCGATAATGCAGCATCCAAATTACCGGTTGGCTCATCGGCCAGCAGCACTTGGGGACGATTCACCACCGCACGGGCAATGCCGACACGTTGCTGTTCACCCCCTGACAACTGAATAGGATAACAACGCGCTTTATCCAGTAAGCCGACTTTATCCAGCGCCGCCGAAACCCGTTTTTTGATCTCGTTGTCAGACTGTTGCTCAATGCGCAAAGGGAGCGCGACGTTTTCATACACAGTCGCGTCCATCAATAGCTTGTGATCTTGAAAGATGATCCCTAAATGACGGCGCAAAAAGGGAACATCTTGACGAGGGATCCGAGAAATATCATGACCATTGAAAAAAATCTGCCCATCACTGGGCCGCTCAATGGCACAAATCAGCTTCAGCAAGGTGCTCTTGCCCGCGCCAGAGTGGCCGGTAAGCAGCGCCATATCACCCTTAGGCAAGTCAAAATTCACTTTTTGCAGTGCTTGGCGGCCGCCTCGATAGGCTTTACTGACCTGCTGAAACTGGATCACGGTTACTCCTCCCGGCTAAATAAGGCCTCGATAAAGTCATTGGCATTGAAGGTGCGAAGATCCTCAATGCCTTCGCCTACCCCAATATAGCGGATGGGAATATTAAATTGTTCAGCCACGGCAAAAATGACGCCACCTTTGGCGGTCCCGTCCAATTTTGTGAGGGTAATACCGGTTAGCGGCGCAATGTCATTAAACAGTTTCGCTTGGCTGATCGCGTTTTGTCCGGTGCCAGCATCAAGGGTCAGCATCACTTCATGCGGCGCGCCAACATCCAGTTTTTGCATTACACGCACAATTTTACGCAGCTCTTCCATCAAGTTGGCTTTGTTTTGCAAGCGTCCCGCGGTGTCGGCAATTACCACATCCACATTACGGGCTTTCGCCGCCTCAATCGCATCATAAAGCACAGAGGCACTGTCAGCGCCGGTGTGCTGGGCAATCACAGGCACTTGATTACGCTCGCCCCAAGCCTGAAGTTGCTCGACAGCCGCAGCGCGGAAGGTGTCACCAGCAGCTAGCATCACCGATTTGCCTTGGTCTTGGAATTGACGCGCCATCTTACCAATGGTGGTGGTTTTGCCCACCCCGTTCACGCCAACCATTAAGATCACATAAGGCTTTTGATCGCTAATCACCAGCGGCTGTTCAACTTTTTCCAGCATCTGCGCCATTTCTTGTTTGAGAATGCCATACAGGGCTTCCCCATCTTTCAGATCGCGACGGCTAGCTTTATCGGTCAGGTTATCAATGATTTTGGTGGTTGCTTCCATACCCACATCGGCAATCAGCAACTGTTCTTCAAGCTCTTCGAACAATTCATCATCGATCTTTTTGCCACTAAATAGGCCAAAGAACCCAGACCCTAAGTTGGTCTTGGTTTTTTGTAAGCCACGTTTTAGGCGGGCAAAGAAGCCTTCGCGCTGCGGTTTTTCCCGCTCGCGAATCGCAGTAGATTGTGAGTGTGAGTGTGAGTGTGAGTCTGGCTCTGGCTCTGGCTCTGGCTCTGGCTCTGGCTCTGGCTCTGGCTCTGGCTCTGGCTCTGGCTCTGGCTCTGGCTCTGGCTCTGGCTCTGGCTCTGGCTCTGGCTCTGGCTCTGGCTCTGGCTCTGGCTCCTGGCTCTGGCTCTGGCTCTGGCTCTGGCTCTGGCTCTGGCTCTGGCACGGTATGCGTGTCGCTTTCTACCTCAGGCGCAAGGCTTTCTTGTTCATTTTGTGATGCAGCCTGTTCATTGAGGCTATCAACCGATGTGGCTGACTCCACCGCGTCTTCCGCCACGTCTGACGGCTGAGTATGCGATTCTTGTTCTGGTTCTGGCTGTTCTTTTTTGCGGCCGAAACCCAGCCACGACATTAATCCACGTTTCTTTTTTTCTGCCATTGGCAAATCCTAAAGCATGCTTGGTACAATCAGCGGCACATTACCGAATCGGCATAGTCTATCACCTTCTTTACGGTCAAAAAATCTATGGTTAAACGCGCCTCCCGGAAACCTTCATCTGCTTCGCCATCCCGTGCGGCAGGTACTGTGAGAATTATTGCTGGCCGCTGGCGTGGCCGAAAGTTGGCAGTACAGGATGCGCAAGGCCTGCGCCCCACCACAGACAGAGTCAAAGAAACAGTGTTTAACTGGTTAGCCCCCTATCTGCCTGGTGCCCGCTGCTTGGATGTTTTTGCCGGTAGCGGCGGGTTGGGGTTTGAAGCTCTCTCACGCGGTGCTGCATGGGTCACATTTTGCGAAATGAATCCCCAAGCGGCGAAACAGCTGAGCACCAACCTCACCCAGTTACAGGCAGCGCAGGCGAATGTGGTACAAGGCGACGCCTTAGCCAAATTGCGCGCAGGCCATCAGGGTGAACCGTTTGATATCGTCTTTGTTGATCCTCCCTTTCGAGAAGGATTACTGGCAGACACTCTGAATGCGCTAGAATCGCAAGGTTGGCTGTCACCCGATGCCTGTATTTATGTCGAAGCCGAGAATGAACTCAGCACGCACGATGCACCGGCTAATTGGCGGTTGCACCGAGATAAATCCGCGGGCCAAGTCAATTATCGACTGTATTTTAGAGAGGATGCATGAAAGCACTGATTATTCTGGCTAAAGCTGCCATCGCCTTTGTATGGCTGGTATTGATTGCCAATATGTTTCACCCCTTCCCGGGCGTGGCCGCGATGGCGCTGTATATTATGACTGGCTTTTTATTGGTGATGCATGGATTGCAGATGCTGATCTTCTTAGGCGCGTTTGGCGATAAAATTGCGATGACGCGTTGGGAGAAGTGGTCCATTTTGATTTTTGGTATTTTCGCGCTGCTCGATATTCGTCGAAAATATATGGTCTGAGCTAGTCATCACGGTTGTGTTGGCATTGCCAGCACAACTCAAAACTGCCCGCATTATCCTCACCACAATAGCCACACACCCAGCGTGTCTGGCTTTGTGCTTCGTATTCTTGGAGTAACACGCGCGCTTGATGGGTATGCTCTGGTGCTACCCAAAGCGTGACGCCTTGCACATCGGTCGGCAGTTCACCGACCGCCGCGCTTAAGGCCTCACCTTTTAGCACACAATCGATATTGTGGCTCGCCAGCAACCCCTTCAGGCTGTGTGCTTCAAGTGTATTACTGGCTTGATAGACCTTTTCCACCCCGTCGCCTCACGATGCGTAAATCACTGATGCAGTGATCAGAGCTTGAGCCATAAAGTAGGTTGTCATTACTACTGCCTGAGAAGCACGAAACTCACCTTTAAAGCGTGAAAACGCCAACACCGTATCTGAGATCATAAATAAAATGGCCCCACCAAATGCCAATGCTGCGGGCGTCGAGTGGGTATTGAGCCAATACTCGCCGGCCGCCCATGCCATTTGTACGATCACCGCAATATAAACGGCAACTGGCAACGCTAACTTGCCGAGACTGGGCAGTAATAACAAAAAGACAATGATCCCGAGTCCGGACAGCAAGGACGGCAACCACCACACAATATGGCCATCGAACTGATACCAGAACGCGACGGTATAGACGATATGGGCAAACAAAAAGCTAGTGAGCCCCTGCACAAACCTATCTTTGGGCAGCATTAAGAAGATATCACCGACCAGCGAAAGCAGCAGCGCCGAGAGCACGAGCTGAGCGTAAGTCGACTCGGTAATCTGGGTACTGCCAATCAGTACCAGCAGCACTATAGTGAGCGGCTTAAACAGATAAAACTGCCAGCGAGGACCACGGTAGGCTGCGGAGATATGTAGCAGTCCAGAACAACAGACAGCGAACCAGCTCCACATGATTATCATTCCTTTCACGACAAGGACGCCAAGTCTATGCCGCGTTGGGCAGATGTCCAGCTACCCTTGGTGAGAACAAGATCCAGTTAGAAAAAATGACGACAAGAAAGGGCAATCACATTCGCCTTTGGTGTTAGCCGCTCCACTGAGGCCACACTTGTGCGTAAAACCAAAGCGCGCCGGCGGTAAAGAGAAAGATAAGACCGGCAGCCAGCCGCCAAATCAAACGATGACTGCGCGGGACCAGCTCCGCTTCACACGCTTTGCACACGGACACGAATTGGCGTAAGTCGTCCACTTCAAAGCCTTCTTCATGCACCACTTTGTTGCGGATCGTCGCCACAAAACGCAGCTTGCCGATCACATCATTGGGCAAACGTTTTTGGCAACTATCGACAAGCTGGTGCAAGCCTTTTCCATCCGCGTGGTAATGCTGACGCAGCAGGCTTTCTAAACGCCGACTGTGTTTGATCACCACTGCTACTTCATCCATGGTTTCTCCCTTCGCTGGTCACTCACCAGTTTATACAGTATGGCGGTTTTTGTGTCGATTGGATGGCGGGTCTATCACGATTGCGATCTTGACCAATGGATTGACCCTATACGTCTGACCGATTGGCCGCCCATCAAGGAACCAACCAAGCGGTGGCTCGGTGACGCTGCAGCCACGCTGTGACCAAAGCGGCGCCACTAAAGGCATACAGAGTAAGCACTGGGATCCACCACCAAGCCGGCGATAACGTGGGCCAATAAGTACGTATTGGCCACAAAAATAAAGGGTGGATAAGGTAAATGCCCAAGCTATAGCGACTAAGTTGCGCCAGCCATGCCGGGCTTGCCCGTCCCGCCATCAACGCACGCACAGCCAGAAATACTGCAGCGCTGATTAAAACGGTATTCACCGTGGTGTATGACAGCCAACCTTGGGTGATATAGCGTTGGTGGGCAAGGCTGGTCGCTAAAACCTGATACATGGTTGCGCCCAATGCCGCCACGCCCAAACCCCACCACAACACCCGAGCACGCGGGTATTGGTGCAACCAAAAACCTAGCCATAAATAGCCGCCATACAAGATGAAATCGTTGCGCCACCAGCCTTGTCCTCCGGTTAAATACCAAGCCGTCACGCCAATCCACAGCAAGCCGACCAGTGCGATGGCTGTAGACGGCAAACGAGCTAATATCGGCCGTAACACCGGCACCCAAAGCAGCAAGGGAATGTAGTAATAGAAAAAGCCCAAGTGGTAATAGGTTTCGTGCCATGGCGCCTCTTGTAGGGTCGAGAGCGTGGTAGCCAGCGAAAAGCCTTGCGCTGAAAGGCCCGAAATCACCGCAAACATGGCAGACCACACCACAAAAGGCACCACGACTTTCATCACCCGCCGACGCAAAAAGTGTGACCAATTAAAGGGTTTACTCGCCGACAACAGCAGCAAGCCCGAGATCATGATAAACACCGGTACCGCCCAGCGGCTGACGGTATTGAGTCCTACCGCAATCAGCCAATCGCTGTCTGGAATTTGACCCAGCTCCATACGATAGGGGCCCAATACATGAATCGCCACCACAAACAGGGCGGCCAGCACACGTAATCCATCGAGATAGTCGATATGCCCTTGGGAAGAATCATCCTGCATTTGTTAACACCTTTTTACGTTTCAGGCTGTCAGACGCTCTCAACATATTACGCGAACTTACGGTGAGATAACCGACAACTGCGCAAAGATACAGTCAAATATGTCAGTTTTTATCCATAAAACCAGTACACGGATCGGTTTATTGAGTTAAAAATTAGTGTTTAATCTTGCAATCTAGTTAAAAAAACAATTAACATCCGGCCTCCTTTTCCCAGAGACGGGAAAATGCAGTTCAACCAAGGAGACGATGACATGCACTCAAGTACCACTGAGCAACAAGGTGGGCCGCAAAAGCGCACGCTGTTTACGCGCTTTCTCGATACCGTCGAATGGCTCGGCAACTTGCTTCCTCACCCAGTGACACTGTTCGCAATCTTCTGTGTCGCGATTCTTCTCGCGTCCGGTATTGCCGGTTACTTTGATCTTGCCGTCGCCGACCCTCGCCCTGAGGGCGCGAAAGGACGTGCCGCCGATGGCATGATTTATGTGCAAAGCCTACTAAACGCCGAAGGCTTGCAAATGATAGTCACCAACTTGGTGAAAAACTTTACTGGCTTTGCCCCACTCGGCACCGTACTGGTGGCCATGCTCGGTGTATCGGTCGCAGAGCATTCGGGACTATTGTCAGCCTCGATGCGCGGCTTGGTAATGGGCGCGTCGCGCCGTACCGTGACCTTTACCATCGTGTTTGCCGGTATTATCTCGAATACGGCTTCAGAGTTGGGTTATGTCGTTCTGATCCCACTTGCGGCGATGATCTTCCACTCATTAGGTCGTCATCCATTGGCTGGCCTTGCCGCCGCGTTTGCCGGGGTATCCGGCGGTTACTCGGCGAACTTGTTGTTGGGAACTGTCGACCCTTTATTGTCTGGGATCACCGAGTCAGCCGCGCAAATGATTGACCCAGACTACAGTGTCGGCCCAGAGATGAACTGGTACTTCATGTTTGTCTCCACCTTCTTTATCGCCTTTGTCGGTGCGTGGATCACCGATAAGATTGTCGAGCCTAAGCTGGGCCAGTATGACCACGACCAAGCCTCTGAAGATGTCGCCGCCGCCTCCGCGAGCAAGCTAAATGATGACGAGAAACGCGGTCTTCGTAATGCCGGGATTGCGGTGCTGATTGTCAGCGGCATTTTAGCGCTCACCATCGTCCCTGAGTGGGGACCACTGCGTCACCCCGAGACCAATGAAGTGGCAGGCTCGCCGTTTTTGAAAGGCATTGTTGCCTTTATTATGGTGTTCTTTGCCGTTCCCGGTATTGTGTTTGGCCGTACCGTCGGCACCATCAATAACGATCGCGACGTGATTGATTCAATGTCTAAGTCGATGAGCGCTATGGGCATGTACATCGTATTGGTGTTTTTCGCCGCCCAGTTTGTCGCCTTCTTTAAGTGGACCAATTTTGGCCAAGTGATTGCGGTCGGCGGCGCTGACTTTTTGCAAACCATCGGTTTAACCGGGCCAGCATTATTCTTTGCCTTCATCTTGATGTGTGGCCTGATTAACCTCTCGGTCGGCTCGGCATCGGCGCAGTGGGCCATCACCGCCCCCATCTTTGTACCTATGTTGATGCTGGTCGGTTATGCCCCAGAGACGATTCAAGCGGCGTATCGGATTGGCGACTCCGTCACCAACATCATTACCCCGATGATGAGTTACTTCGGGCTGATTCTGGCGGTGGCGTGTCGCTATGTGAAAAACCTTGGCATAGGCACCTTGATTGCCACCATGTTGCCTTATTCGATGATCTTTATGGTGGGATGGAGCATCCTATTCTACGTATGGGTTTTCGTGCTAGGTTTGCCTGTCGGCCCCGGCGCAGAAACGTATTACAACTTCAATCAGTAATTCCCCCAGCGGGATGGTTTCGGCAAGCATGCAGTCATGCTTGCCTTTTTCTTTTCATTATCCCGTCATTTTCATCCCTACCCGAAGGCGGTTATAGTAGCTTTATCACAGCGATGGTAAGCAATGACAATGACAACCCCAGCTCATGCCGACAAACCGGCGGCCTTTGACCCTGACGCAATGGCGCGGGAAGCCCAATTTACCGATGCCTTTAAAGACGCCATTACCCCCTTTTGGCAACAGCGCGAACAGGGCACATTTCATGGCGAAGGCGGCCTAAGACTGCATTGGTGCAGTTTTACTCACCCAAAACACACCAAAGCGGTGGTGGTGATTAATGGCCGGATTGAAAGCGTGATGAAATACCAAGAGATCTTCTACGATCTCTTTCAGATGGGCTATGACGTCTACAGCTTTGACCACCGCGGCCAAGGCTTGTCTCAACGCTTGGTCTTAAAGCCACGCGATCTGGGCCATGTCGAACGCTTTGATGATTATGTCGCGGATGTGGCGACATTTATGCAACAAGTCCGTGCCCACCGTCATTATGATGATTGGTTTATGCTCGGCCATTCAATGGGCGGGGCAATTGCCACCCTATACGCTCACCAGTATCCGGGGGCTGTGCAAGCTATCGCCCTGACGGCCCCCATGTTTGGTGTGCAAGTTAGCCCTTGGCTTGGGCGTATCGCCCCTTGGCTATGTCGCTCCTTAGCGCGCTACCAACATCCACCACGCTTTGGACCCGGCCAAGTCGGCTATCGCCATGTACCCTTTGAGCAAAATCGCCTCACTCATTCTCGTGCCCGCTATGCGTGGTTTCGCCAGCTTTATATCAACCAGCCACAGCTACAAATCGGTGGACCCAGCGCGCGTTGGATAGCGGAAGGATTAGCCGCGGGGACGCGCTGTCTGGCCCTTGCTCCCTCGCTGACCACCCCGACGTTTATCTGCCAAGCGGGCGAAGAGTTGATCGTTTCTAACCCTGCGATGTCGCAATTTCACGCCGTACGTAAACAAGCCGGTCAACCCAGCCAATGGCGAACGTTCGACGGTGCTCGGCATGAAATTTTATTCGAAACGGATAATCACAGAGTCACAGCACTGCGTGAGATTGATGCCTTTTTCTCGCGCTATGTTGGCGAGTAAAAGCGGAAAAAAGACAGTGATACTGTTCCCTTTTTAACCCCAATAAGTTGCAGTAGACTCAGAGCATACTGTGATTATGATCGCCTGAACCAATGAGGACATGATGTACAAACTCGTCGCTTCTGATTTGGACGGTACCTTGCTAACCCCCGAGCACCGTATCGCCCCCTATACCAAGCAGGTGCTGCAACAACTTCACCAGCAAGGCATTCACTTTGTGTTCGCCACCGGACGTCATCATGTTGATGTGGCAAGCATTCGTGAAACCGTGGGGATCCCTGCTTATATGATCACTTCTAACGGTGCCCGTGTACACGACAGCAATGACCAGCTGGTGTATCAGCACAACGTTGATCCCGCGATCGTCGCAAGCCTGATTAACGAGGTGAAGCACGATCCAACCGTCACCATTCACCTGTATCGCGATAATGATTGGCTGTTGAGCAAAATGGATGAAGAGCTCGCACGTTATCACCAAGACTCTGGCTTTAACGCTAAGGAGTTTGATGTGGACAACCCACCGGTCGATAACATCGCGAAGATTTTCTTTATTCGCCACGATCACGACCACTTACTCAAATATGAGCATCAGTTTTTGTCGCAATACGGCGATAGCATCAGTATCGCTTTCTCGACCCCCTTCTGCTTGGAAGTGATGGGCAATGGGGTATCCAAAGGCGCCGCACTCGAGGAAGTCGCGCGTCGTCATCAGCTCAATCTGGCCGACTGTATCGCGTTTGGCGATGGCATGAACGATGTCGAGATGCTGCGCGCCGCCGGTCGCGGCTTGGTGATGGCTACCGCACAAGCGCGCGTCAAAGCCACCTTGTCGGACAACGCGATTATTGGCAGCCATGCCGATGAGGCAGTCGCGCGCTACTTAAACGCGCACCTGCTCGCACCACAATACTAAGCGGTTGGCTCACAGTGTGAGCCAAGGATGTCATCTGACGATGCACGACTCCCCCGCCATCGTCAGAATGGTCTGCCATTGCGCTGCGGTAACCGGCATCACACTCAGCCGGTTACCTTTTTTCACCAACGGCATCTCAGCCAGCGCAGGGTTTTGCTTCATCTGCGCCAGCGTAATCAACGGTAAATGACGCTGATACGCCACATCCACCATAAACCAACGCGGGGCTTCTGGGGTGGCTTTAGGGTCAAAGTAGCCACTGTCTGGCTCAAATTGGGTATGGTCGGGATAACACTCGCGAGTTACGGTCGCCACACCAGCCACCCCAACATGCTTACAAGAGGAATGGTAAATCAACACCTGATCGCCTACCTTAACCTCATCACGCAACATATTACGCGCTTGATAATTGCGCACCCCTTCCCAGCATGAAACCTTTTGCTGCTTTAAGGTGTCTATCGAAAACGTATCTGGCTCTGTTTTAAATAACCAATAACCCATGTTGGCTCACTCTCATTCGATGCAGTTGTCGGCAATCTTGCCCGTCAGTGTGTATCGGTGCAAGTCTGGCACGAGCCCACTATTCACAAGGAGTGTCGTGTGCAACGTCCCCATCGTTTACTGGTGATCACCACCGCTAGCCTACTCACGTTAGTCGGCTGTACCTCATCGAAAGGCCCTGTTGAACTGGGTCATCGCAGTGACATGCTAGACGCGGGGCTAAGCCATACACCGACCCCGTTTATGCTCAGTGGTATGGTCTCTGTCAGCCCTGAAACGGCCAGCTTCACACCCTGTGGCAGTCAAAAGCAATACTGGCTGAACTTAAGCCATGAGCAACGCACGGCACTCGATCAGCTGGGTGGGCCTGTGTATGGTGAATTTGAAGGCTTCTTTACCCCAGTGGAAAGCCGCGGTTTTAGCGCGGACTATCCTGCGTCAGTCACCATGACGCGTATCAATCTAGTCACTACCGAACTCAATAGCTGCGCGCAACCCCGCCATGCCGTCTTAGCGGACGGACAATCACCACGCATGTGGTCTGCCGCCGTTGGCGAACATAATATGGCGTGGGAAAGCGACGGGGATAGCCAAGAGATACCGCTGACAGGCAAGCAGAGGGATGACACCACCGCCCATTTTCGTGCGCGCAATGCCGCATTAACGCTAACCGCAACTGGCTGCCAGCAAAGTAATACTACCTTGTACGGTTGGCGCGCGACCCTAAAAACGCCCCAACGCACCTACCAAGGCTGTGCTCTGCTGCCCTCGTATGATCACTCGCAGCATTGGGCGGGCGAATATCAAGGGCAAAGTCAAAGTCCCGGTCAGCCGGTTTTAACCACACAGCTTACCTTGCTGCCTGATCATAGCGCCATCACCAGCTACCACCCGCAAGGGGAAGCGGTGACCAAAGAAACCGGGATTTGGCAGCCAGTCGGGGAGAATCAAGTCCAAGTGCTCACTACCCGCAGTGGTGAGCAAATGGTGGTGTCTGAGCGCATATATACACGCAACGGGTTTACCCTCACCGCCTCCGAGGAAACCTTTAATGGCAACACGTATCCTTTGGGCACAAAGGGGTTAACACTTAAACGCCAAGTGAGGAACCCAGACAGCAGCCAACAATAACCTGGCATTCGTGGCTGGGCTTGCGCACAATAGCGCGCTGTTAACAAAGGAGACAATGATGGCCCGTTCGCCCTGCCGCCAATGCGGTTTTACCTATCACTGTATCTGTCACTGCTATTGGCCGCTGGAAAGCCAATTGCAATGTGTACTGGTGATGCACGAAAACGAAGCGGCGCGCCAATCCAACACCGGCAAACTGGTTAAAGCGGCGCTGCCCCACACTCAGATAGAGATTTGGCAACGCAAACAACCACCGCAAGCCTTGCTCGACAGCTGGGCGCGCGGTGATGTGTCACCTTGGTTGTTGTTTCCCAGTGATGATGCTATCCCCGCCGATAGACTGTTCGCTGACGCGGCTCGGTCTGTCTCTTGCACGGAGACGTTAGCCGCCACCAATGCACCTCGCGCGCCGTTACAGTTTGTGGTGCTGGATGCCACTTGGCAGCAGGCGCGAAAAATGCTCAATAAAAGTCCGTGGCTCAATGGTCTGCCACGGGTCAGTTTGCCGTCGACTACCGCCTCACAATATACGCTTAGGCGCAACCAACCACCGGGACACCTGTGTACCAGTGAAGCGGTGAGTGCATTACTACGAAGCCAAGGCGACGTGAACGCCGCCACGCAGCTGGACCATTTTCTTGTCCACTTTATGGAGAGCTACGAAGCCGATCGCCACCATCACACTACACCGCTCCCCGCCCCCAAGATGCTGACGTCAAACGCGTGAACAAAAAAACGCCGAGCACAGCGCGCTGCCATGCTCGGCGTTTACGTCGTTTATGGGCTACAGCTTAAAGCGGCTGATCTCTTGCTCGAGGCTATGAGAAAGCTCGGATAACATCGCGGCTTGACGCGCGGCTTCATCCGCTTCGGTCGATAGCTCATTGGACACATCGCGAATGCCCTCTGAGTTACGGGTGATCTCCGCAGTGACGCTCGATTGCTCTTCCGCTGCCGAGGCAATTTGGGTAGCCATATCGCTAATTTGGCTCACCGCCGCGACAATCTGGCTCAAGCTTTCGTTCGCCGCGCTAGCATCTTCCACACTGGCATGAGCACGCTGCTGGCTGTCTTGCATCATGGTCACCGCGCGACCGGTTGCCTGCTGCAAGGTATCAATCATCTGCTGAATCTCGGTGGTTGAAGCATGAGTACGCTGGCTCAGAATCCGAACCTCATCGGCCACTACCGCAAAGCCACGGCCATGCTCACCGGCGCGTGCTGCTTCAATCGCGGCATTCAATGCCAGCAGATTGGTTTGCTCAGCCACTTCTTGAATGGTCGACAAGATGCTGGTGATGCTGTGCGCATGCTGATCCAGCTCACCAATCACACCGGTCGCCGCTTCCACTTCACGGGCAAGCTCGGTGATCGAGTGCTTACTTTGCTCCACTTGCTGGCCGCCATCGTTGGCAACGCTTTCAGTCTCTTGGGCGGTGCGCGCGGTGTTATCGGCATTGCCGGCAATATCTTGGGTCGCCGAGGCCATTTCATGGATAGCGGTCGCCACCATATTGATTTCATCTTGCTGATGACCAATCCGGGTGGAGCGCTCTTCCGCTTGTGCTGCGGTCAGCTCGGCTTGTTGCTTGAGCGAGCCAGACAGCTGACGTAAGTGTGACACCATAGTGTGCATGTTGCCGACAAAGCGATTGAAGTTGTTGGCAAGTTTGCCAATTTCATCATTACTGTGTGGCTCAAGGCGCTGGGTTAAATCCCCTTCACCGGAGGCAATTTCTTCTAGCGCGGCGGATACATTGAGCAAGTCACGGAACAACACGTACATCAACCACGTCACGGCACCGGCCACCAGCAAAGTGATCACCACCGCGGTCAGCACCAGATTGAACAAGGTATCACGCTGGCTTGCGTATTCAGTGCGCTTATCCAGCTCAATCGCCAGTACCCAATCGGTGTTAGGAACCGACGCAAAATAAAACAGTTTATCAACCCCATCGACAGGCAATTCTACTAGCGATTGCTGTGCCAACGCCTGACGCACGCGGTTTTCATTCAGCTCAGGAGACAGGCTGCGATACGGTTTTAGCAGGCGCGCTTTGTCTTTGTGGGCGAGAAAAGTGCCATCAGCACCTAACAGCATCGCGTTCGCATTTTTGCCCACTTTTAATTGGGTCACGTCACGGATCAGCTGGTCAATCAACACATCTGCGCCCACCACACCGATTAATTCGCCATTACGACGCACCGGCTCGGCCAAGGTCACCAGCATCGCACCAGTAATCGCATCACTGTATGCGGTGGTAATAATCGGGCTACCCGCGCTCACGGCTTGCTTGTACCACGGGCGGGCGCGAGGGTCATAATCATCGCGGTTGCGCTCTGGGCGCGAGCGATACATGGCGCCTTTTGGAGTACCATAATAGATATCGTCAAACCCACCGGCCTCACGTGCTTGCTGTAAATAGCTCACACGATGGCTACTGCTGGTGTAATCGGTAAAGGCACTGGTGATATCGGCACGGATTTGCACCCAACCGCTGATCGATTCGGTCGCCGCATCGGCGATACCACTGACGCGGCTATAGATGCTCGACTGGGTTTGGGCTTGAATTTGGCTTACAGCAAGCCAGGTGAGAAAGGCGGCCATCAGCAATACAGCAGATAAGCATGCCCCAATTAATTTTTGTTTTAGTGATAACTGCATGGGAACGGCTCTCAAAGCAACGACAGGTTAATTCCAAACTCCCCGATAACCGAGGTAGCAATAGTGAACAGCCGTCACCCCGTCCCTAGGGTACCGCGAGCCCATCCTGCGCGTCGCGGGTTCACAGCGCCGGATAATTTTTATCCGACATGGCAAGCGCGCGCTAATGTAACAGCGCGCAACAAAGATTGCCATTTTTTAGACAAAAAACAGTCAACTAGAGAATATTTAGAACAAAGATCACATAAACCAACCATCGCTTATGATACGCAGTTTGTTGCAAACAACACAAAAGCAAGCATCTGAGGATTAAGCACTCCTCGCAAGACCTACAGAAACGCGGCCTATTGGCGGACCTCAATAATAACTCGGCTATCTGCATATGAATCAATCAGCGCACCTATCTTTTTCGTATTCTCTGAATCGAGAAACGCATCCCATTCATCCAGAATCAAGTGACCCGAACTATTTTCCAGTAACCACTGAATACTCTTGGCGGAGTACATACCATCAGACAGTATTGCTGAATCATCCCAAGGCCACAGTAAGCGCTTAGACGGGTTGAAGTAGAGATAATCATTTTTGGCACAGAGGTGCCTTAAGAAAGACGTTTTCCCAGATCCGTTTTCTCCAACAACGCGAAAACGGCCCTCCTGCGCTTGAGTAAGGTTCACAGTATCAACGCTCTCGTTATCTTTAAGGATCGCGACATTCCATTGTGGTTGGTAAAGTGACTTACGTTTCGAAAAACACGTCATCACCGACAGCTGGCCTTTGATAGACGGAAAAGAGATTAACAAGCTAACAATATCAGACGCAGAATTTAAAAGATGATAAATGCGTGTGAGGTTAACAATCGACGCCACTTTTACCTCCATCGGGACACTGCTAGACGTAAAAATGAACAGTAATACACAGGAAGTTGGCGCAAGCGCGAGTAAGGAAGAGACCAACAATGCCTTATACCTAAACACAGCCTCTTTGATTCTCAGCCCTAAGTATTTCGCTTTCCCTTCCTCGAAGCGCGTTTGATAAGCCAATGCATTCACCGACGAACCAAAATGTACATTGTCATGGATAGTCGATAACGTTGATGTCAGTGATGAACCCGCTTTATGGGTGGTAACAGCGTTCTTTTCTAGGTGCGAGGAAATGGTTTTATTGAACCCCAAGATAAGCAGCACACTGATCATAACGCTGACAAAAAAACGCCAATCAATAAAAGCGGTGATCATTAGCAGACTCAGGAAGAAGTTGAGCCCAGACGACATCCCCCAAAAGGCATAGCCAATAAAGTCAGAAATCGCACTCTTCCCCTGAGAAACGTACACGCCCAGCGTATGGTCGACAGTGCGACTGTCAGTGCAAGATTGATAGCGATTAGTCGCGGATTGCCAAAATCGACTCAGTGATTCACACAACCACTTTTCTTTATACACATCAGAAAAGTAGCCGATTATATGGGGAAGAATCATCGCGACAATATATAGGAACACCCAGAGCTTCAATGCTTCATAATATTGATTAATTTCAAGAATATAGCCTGAGACCATCACAGAGGCGAAAATAGAAAAAGCAATCGAAGACTGATGAAGCAGCACAAATAGAAACGTATAGAGCGTGTTTTTATTCGATATACCACGGCATATCTCTCTCACGCTAAGAAAAGAAATCACTCAACCACTCCTTGGTTCTGCTTAAGGAAAAACGGGGCGTTTCCATCCTTTATCCACCCCGCAGCAGATTCTCTATGTGATTAGAGATTAAGTAATATATTCAGTAGGATAACGTGCATTTGGTCACGTTTTTTATACATGCTGTCCGGCCACCCAGCCGGAGCTCCAGGCCCATTGGAAGTTATAGCCGCCGAGCCAGCCGGTGACATCTAGCACTTCACCGATAAAATACAGGCCGGGAATATCTCGCGCTTCAAGCGTTTTCGAGGAAATCGCGTGGGTATCCACCCCACCAAGCGTCACTTCTGCAGTGCGGTAACCTTCAGTGCCGTTTGGGGCAATAGACCACTGGTGAAAGTAGTGATGAAGTTGATCGAGCTGCTTGTCATCGAGCTGCTTGAGCGGTTTATCCGGCAAGCTATCGCGCGCAATCAAGACCTCGACCAAACGTTTGGGGAATAGGCGAGACAGTGAGGTTTTTAAGGTTTGGTTGGGATGCTTATCACGCATCGCCACCAGCACGTCTTTTAGCGACTCACTAGGGAGTAAATCGATGGTGACCGCTTCGCCCGGCTGCCAAAACGAGGAGGTTTGCAACACCGCCGGTCCCGATAAGCCGCGGTGGGTAAAGAGCAGGTTCTCGGTAAAACACACCCCCGATTCGGTGGTGATCGAACATGGCACCGACACCCCGGAAATATCGGCAAAGCGCGTTTTGTCTTCTTGGTGCAAGGTATACGGCACCAAGGCGGCGCGAGTGGGCAGCACTTTTAGACCAAATTGCTCAGCAAGCTGGTAACCAAAAGGGGTGGCGCCAAGCTTGGGCATCGAAAGGCCGCCCGTGGCGACCACCAACGACTGGCAGCGTACCGGCTCTCCATTGAGTTTAAGGCGAAAGCCGGCTTCTTCTTTTTCGATATCATGCACTTCACAGCGATAGCGTTGACTGATGGTGGCTTGGTCGCATTCGGCCAACAGCAGGTTAACGATATCTTTAGCGCTGTCATCACAAAATAGCTGGCCGTGGTCACGCTCGTGATAGGCCACACCATGGGTGGCCACCAATCCAATAAAGTCCCATTGGGTGTATTGCGCCAATGCGGATTTGACGAAGTGCGGATTCTCACACAAGAAGTTATTGGCGGTGACGTCATAGTTGGTGAAATTGCAGCGCCCGCCGCCTGAGATCAGGATCTTGCGGCCCGGTTTTTTGGCATGGTCCACCACCAAAACACGGCGGCCACGTTGGCCAGCTTGTGCCGCACACATCAATCCTGCCGCACCGGCGCCAATCACAATTACATCATACTTAGTCACACGCTTACCTGTTTATTCTCTGCTCACCCTGTGGGAGCGGCATTGTAGCAGCCCGCACGTGAGCGGCAAGCGCGATTTAACGCGCCTGCACCTCAGGTGGTGCCATCATGGCACCTACGTTTTGCTCAATCATCCGAGGGTCCATATGCAACGTACGGGTTGGGAGGGCAATATCCGCACCGTGCTGATGAATAATACCAATCACTTGCAGCAACACATCTTGCTTCACGCGGTGATAACGTTGCCAGTTCACCGTTTTGGTGAAGGTGTAAATAAAGAAATCGAGCGAGTGTGGGCCAAAGCTGTTGAAGTTCACAATCAAGGTTTGTCGGGTTTCAATGTCTGGGTGGGCTTCAAGCATGGCATAGACATCATCAATCACCGCGCTGATTTTATCGGCGTCTTGGTAACGTAGTCCGATGGTTTCATAGATGCGGCGGTTGAGCATCCGCGAGGGGTTTTCCACCACTACGTTACTAAATACTGAATTAGGAACGTATAAAGGGCGCAAATCAAAGGTGCGTACCACCGTCATGCGAATACCAATTTTTTCCACCGTGCCCTCAATATTGCGATCGGGAGAGCGTACCCAGTCGCCCACTTTAAATGGGCGATCAAAGTAAATCATCACCCCACCAAAGAAGTTCGACAGTAAGTCCTTGGCGGCAAAACCAACAATTAAACCCCCGACCCCACCAACGGTCAGTAGGCCAGAAACACTGACCCCGAGGCTTTGCAGCAAAGAAATAATCCCCACGCACACAAACAGCGCACGCAGTATATTGCCCATGGTGTTGATGGTGGTGTGATCACGATTGCCGGTTTCAATCATGACTTCTTCACCGCTGTTGACCAAGCGCAGCAAAATCCAAATGACCACCCACACCACCACCAAGTCTTGCACCAAGGTGAGCCAACTGAGCGAGACATCGCCAGCGGTATTATCGATGATAATTTCAATGGAGTGCGAGGCATGCCATAGCCAAATCAGCACACTTAGCGGTGTATCGATAGCCGGCCAAATAATATCGTCCCAGCGGGTAATGGTCTTTTCCGCCAGCGCTTTGAGTCGCCCCACTAATACATGCCAAATCGCCCACGCGATAGCACTAAAACCAGTTAAAGTGACCACATCGGAAATCCATTCCCACGCGGCGGCTTGATGTAGGGTCTGCCACCAGTCAATCAGGCTTTGCATGCTTTCCTCAACAGACGGTTTTTCTCAGAATGTTGTCAGCCTAACAAAAAAAATGCTGACCTGAGTCAGCATTTTGTTGGATATGAGAGCGTTCGCTTACCAGCCCGCAAAAGCGACAAGAAAAAAGGTCGCGAGCAAAGCACCGAACAATGCCACATTAAGCATAAACAGGTGACGGACTTTATTGCACTTACCCACAAACAGCTCGTCATGATGGTGCAAGTACTCTTGGCTACGAATGTACTGGTACAGGCGCTTTTGACGAGAAATATCGCCTTGGGGTGAGAGTGAGAAAAAGTTGTTATCTCCACGACAAATTTGCTGATAAAGCAATGGATTGGCGTCGCGTAACATCACAACCAATGCGCGTAGTGAAGACAAGTAGCGCGCAAAATTAACCAATGTGACGGTAAACACTGCCACAATTAGGATATCACCGTTCATATACATCTCCCTCCGCAACCCAGTGAGGCGGCCGAGGGAGAAAGATAAACTTACAGCCCTGCGGTGCCGTCCATCACTGACGATGAGTCCTCTTGAGCCATGGCAGACAAGTCTTTATCAATAAAGAACAAGGCTTTGCCATCTTCGCCCACCAACTCGATCTTATCGAGTATGCCTTTAAACAGCTTTTCTTCCTCGTGCTGCTCAGCCACGTACCACTGCAGGAAATTAAAGGTTGAGTAATCCTGAGTTGTAAACGCAACGTGCGCTAGGCTATTGATCTTTTCCGTGATTAAACGCTCGTGTTGATAGGTTTCACGGAATACTTCGCCCAATGATGCGAACTCGTGGCGCGGTGCGTCAATTGAGCCCAAAATAGGCATCGCACCAGTCTCGCTCACGTAGGTGAAAAGACGCTGCATATGCTGCATTTCTTCCTGCGCGTGCTTATGGAGGAATCGCGCAGCGCCTTCAAATCCTTTGTCTTCACACCAAGCACTCATTTGTAAGTATAGATTTGATGAGAAAAACTCCAAATTGATCTGCTCATTGAGTCTGTCAACCATGGCGGGTGCTAACATATAAAACGTCCTCTTTATTTGGGGTTAGCTGTCATTCTGACCAGCAGCACGTCCCTTTTCAAGCGGATATCGCCGACAAACGTGTGTGGTGCCGAGTCATCTGCCGAATTTATGACAAACATCATTGTCGAATTCTTAATCGGAATGCGATCGCAGTGACTGTTTTTAATACGCAAGCTCGCTAGACTGCGATGACAACCTCACATAAAAAGGATAACTATATGTCATATAAGCATATTTTAGTTGCTGTTGATTTGTCGGAAGACAGCGAACGTTTGGTGGCCAAAGCCGATTCTCTTGCCCAAGCTGTCGGCGCGAAATTATCGCTGGTCCACATCGATGTGAATTACGCCGAGCTTTATACCGGACTTATCGATATTAACTTGGTCGAATCGCGTAACCGCGTCATTGAAGAAGCTCAGCACAAACTGAATCAACTGGCGGGCAACGCACAGGTGCCAGTGACGCATACCCTGGTTAGCAGCGGCGACCTTGCTGAAGAGATCACAGAATCGATTCAAAACATGGGAATTGATTTGGTTGTCGTTGGCCATCACCAAGACTTTTGGAGCTCGCTGCTCTCATCTACCAAGCAGCTGCTCAACAAAACACCGGTCGATCTGTTGATGGTGCCGATCCGCGACTAATCTCTGACGTCACACAGGGCGATGAAGGCGGTCACTCCGCCTTCTTTTTGACCTTATTGCACTGTGTTCAGCGAACCAATTGCGTCCCCGCGATGAAACGGTACACTGCCTTTTTATTTACAATATCGAAGGAACCGAGTCATGGGGTATCTTAGCGGGGTCACACTGCTGTGGGCCTTTTCATTTAGTTTGATTGGGGTGTATCTCGCCGGCCAAGTGGACAGTTATTTCGCGGTCATGATGCGCATTGTACTCGCCGGGCTGGTATTTTTACCCTTCTTGCGTCCTCGCCAAGTAAGACCGGCCTTTGCCGCTCAACTGATGCTGGTCGGGGCATGTCAGCTCGGCATCATGTACTGCTTCTTCTATCAGTCTTTCCTATTCTTGTCCGTGCCAGAGGTGCTGCTGTTTACCGTCTTTACCCCGCTTTACGTCACCTTGATTTACGATGCCTTGAAGCGTCAGTTTAGCGCGTGGTATCTGGTCACCGCCGCGATAGCGGTGCTCGGCGCCGTGGTGATCCGCTACGCCACCGTCAATCCAGACTTTCTGGTCGGCTTTTTGGTGGTACAAGGTGCGAACCTTTGCTTTGCGATTGGCCAAGTCGGTTACAAATACCTGATTGAGAAGGAGCAAACGCCCCTTCCCCAACATGCGGTCTTCGGTTGGTTTTATCTTGGCGCCTTAGTGGTGGGCGTGCTGGCTTTCGCACTGTTGGGCAATAGCGACAAACTGCCTGCTACGCCAACCCAGTGGGGTGTATTAATTTATCTAGGCACTATCGCGTCAGGGCTGGGCTATTTCTTTTGGAATAAGGGCGCTACGCTGGTCAACTCGGGGGCACTCGCGGTGATGAACAATGCGCTGATCCCAGCCGGGATTGTAGTGAACGTGCTGATTTGGAACCGCGATGCGGATCTTCTGCCGCTACTCAGCGGTGGGATACTGATTTTAGCCGCGCTGTGGTTTAACCAAACTTGGGTAAAGCGCCGCGTCGAGGCCCAGCGGGGTGCCGCCCAGCGGGGTGCCGCCCAGCAGTAGGTGGGCCCTCCAAAGACCTCAGTCTCCCAAGTACAAAACAGGCAGGGAAAGCCCTGCCTGTTTACTTAGCCGATAAAGAAGGCTCGATCAGATAAAGGCAAAGGCGTCTGAGTAGAGATGATCACGACTCACACCGCGTTCTTTGCAGAACATGTCGCGTGCGACACCTGCCATTTCAAAACGGCCCGCGATATAAATGTCATAAGCGCCAAGGCTGACAAAATCTTCCATCACCGCTTCTAACACATTGCCTACTTTGCCGCGCCACTCGCCTTCAGCTTGCTCCACGACAGGCATAAAGGTAATGTGCGGATGCTGTTCCGCCAATGCTTGCATCTCGTCATGGGCATAAAGCTGACAAGGGGTACGGGCGCCCCAATAAATAAAGATCGGCGACTGTATCTTATGGCTAATACAGTGATCGACCATGCTGCGCACGTAAGAAAAACCGGTCCCGCCAGCAATCAGTAGCAAGGGACGATCGCTCTCACGCAGCCAAGCATCACCGGCAGGCTCAGTAATTTCAAAGCCCGCTTCACCGCTTTCTAGTACGGCTTTGGCTTTCTCAACCACTTCTAACGCAAACGGATTCTCGTCCGCCGCACCAACGTGCAGCTCGAGTTCACCGCCATTTTGACGACAAGGGCTGCTTGCCAGCGAAAACGGGCGTTTATCTTTTTCGCCCATCACCGCCATCACGTATTGCCCTGGCTGGTAGCGCACCGCTTGCTGCGGTTTCAGGACAATGCGGTAGGTGTGACACGCCAACGGCTCAACGGCTGTCACTTCACATAGTATCGACATTCTGTTCCTCTGTTCGTTTTGCTACAGCCGATGAGGTTATAAGAGGCGGCATCACTACCGCCTTGGGCTGTGTTTTTTATCGTTACGGTGAATGCTAGCGCATTCCAATAGGATTAGTCTAAGATCCCTAATTCATCCCAAATCGCGTCGATGCGCGCAACCACGTCTGGGTCTTTAGCAATGGGCGTGCCCCACTCGCGATCGGTTTCCCCTTGCCATTTGTTGGTAGCATCGAGGCCCATTTTCGAACCCAGCCCCACCACAGGCGAGGCAAAGTCGAGCGAGTCGATAGGGGTGTTTTCCACCATCACGGTATCGCGCGCGGGATCCATACGCGTGGTGATCGCCCAAATGACGTCATTCCAATCACGTGCGTTGACGTCATCGTCACACACTATCACAAACTTGGTGTACATAAACTGACGTAAGAACGACCACACGCCCATCATCACCCGCTTGGCATGACCGGGGTATTGTTTTTTCATGGTTACCACCGCCATGCGATACGAGCATCCTTCAGGCGGTAGGTAGAAATCGACAATCTCTGGGAACTGCTTTTGCAAAATCGGCACAAACACTTCGTTAAGTGCCACGCCTAAAACGGCAGGTTCATCCGGTGGACGCCCCGTGTAGGTGCTATGGTAAATCGGTTTTTTGCGCATGGTCAGATGCGTCACAGTGAACACATGGTGACGCTCAACCTCATTGTAATAACCGGTATGATCGCCATACGGCCCTTCATCCGCGTATTCATTGGGGTCGATATAACCTTCCATCACGATTTCCGCACTGGCCGGTACATCCAAATCGTTGCTGATACACTTGGCCACTTCGGTTTTACTGCCGCGCAATAAGCCAGCAAACGCATACTCGGACAAAGTATCCGGCACCGGTGTCACTGCCCCGAGAATGGTGGCAGGGTCAGCGCCATAAGCCACGGTCACCGGAAATGGTTCATTAGGATGGGTTTGCATCCAATCGTGCAAATCTAACGCACCACCGCGATGGGCTAGCCAACGCATGATCACTTTATTTTTGCCAATCTTTTGCTGGCGGTAAATACCTAGGTTTTGCCGTTTTTTGTTGGGTCCGCGGGTAATGGTCAGTCCCCAAGTCAGCAAGGGTGCCACATCACCGGGCCAGCAACGCATCACCGGAATCTTATCCAGATCGACCTCATCGCCGCTCAGCACCACCTCTTGGCAACGCGGACGCCGTACGGTTTTCGCTGGCATGTTGAGCACTTGACGAAACACCGGCAGTTTATCGAGCGCATCTCGAAAGCCTTTGGGCGGCTCAGGTTCTTTCAAGTAGGCAAGCAGTTTACCCACCTCTCGCAGCTCAAGCACATCCTCACGCCCCATGCCCATCGCAACGCGTTTTGGGGTTCCAAAGAGGTTGGCAAGCACGGGCATCTCATAGCCAATGGGGTTTTCGAACAATAACGCCGGACCGCCCGCTCGCAGGGTACGGTCGCAAATCTCGGTGATCTCCTGATCAGGATCCACCGGTTGGGCGATGCGTTTGAGCTCGCCTTGGGCTTCAAGATAGTCGATAAAATCGCGCAGATCGGAAAATTTCATATCAGGCTCAACGGGTTAATAAACGCCTTAATGATACCAAGCAAACCGGTATCCGGATCGGTGAAGCGGTGACATTAGCGCGACGACAGCGCAGATGCAATGTGCTGACGGCCTAGCGGGCCCAACTCGGCTTGTAAGCCGGTTAGCCATTCCCCTTTACCCGCCTCGACGAGCAGTTGCGCTACCTGATCACCTTGGCGCAATGACAGCTGTGCCACGAGAAAATCAGCAACCGGCGCTGGCAACGGTGACAAGCTGGCAAGCTGGCGAATCGCGGTGGCACGCAAAGAGGGGTTTCTTGCCGCGGCCATCATTTGGCTTACCGAAAAGCTATCACTCACCTGCCCTTTCAGGGCATGTAAGGCCTCTAAGCTATACACATCCGTGCCTCGACGCCATAATCGCGCGTACAGTTCCGGATGCTGCGTTTTCTCGGCGAGCACCGCCAAGATTGCGTTGTCAGGCAGCCAGAGCAACCGTGGGTCATGCAGGTATTGATCGGCCAAATAGTCCAAACCATTGGCCTCATAGTCACCAATCATCGCTACCAAGGCATCACGGCGCCGCGCATAATCAGGGCCGTCAGGTTTCACCCAATCAGCAATCACCAGCTGGCGATAGCTTAATAGCATGCCGAGCTCCTGGGTCAGTTGCTCGTGCTGATACCGATTTAATTGCTGACGTGCCGCTGCCGCATAGTGGAAAGCGGGAGTGGTAACCCAATAGCCGTCTTGCTGATGACGTAACAAAAAATGCGGTTGCTGGTGACTAAGATCGCGCAAGAAAGTGCGCCAATCGGGGTTATCTAACCGTGTGGGTGTGGAAAGGAGTCGGAACAAAGTCGCCTCTTGGATCAACGGCGACAGGCTTTGTAGGTGAGCACGCAATCCGTCAATATCACCAGCCATTTGTCGCTGAAACGCGATCGCCATGGCTTGCTGGGTAGAAGGCGTCTCTAATAAGCCATCAATAAACGCCTGTGTCACGATTTGTCCGCTCGGCGTTGACGCCTCCGTGACCGCTGCGCGGCTGGGCATTGTGCCTACGACTAGGCATGCTATCAGCACTAACACGCGAAAACATCTTGCCATCCGTTGCAATCCTGTACCACTTGTAGCAATCCGGCTACATCCATGTCGGGTGAGACCATTGTGCGAAGTCAGCGTTCAATAGGCAATAAAAAAGCACTGCCCGCAGACAGTGCTTTTCACAATTACGATCCGGATCAGGAGTTTTGACGTCGCATGGCGTCAAAGAACTCATCATTGGTCTTCGACATGGCCAGCTTATCAATCAAGAATTCCATGCCTTCGATTTCCCCCATTGGGTGGACAATCTTACGCAGGATCCACATCTTCTGTAGTTCATCCGCTTTAGTCAGCAATTCTTCGCGACGGGTACCAGAGCGCGTGAAGTCAATGGCTGGGAAGACACGCTTCTCGGCAATCTTACGTGACAGGTGCAGTTCCATGTTACCTGTACCTTTAAATTCTTCGTAGATGACTTCGTCCATCTTCGAGCCTGTATCCACCAGCGCAGTCGCGATAATGGTCAAGCTACCACCTTCTTCCACGTTACGAGCCGCACCAAAGAAGCGCTTAGGACGGTGCAAGGCGTTGGCGTCGACACCACCGGTCAATACTTTACCGGAAGACGGTACAACTGTGTTGTAAGCACGCGCCAGACGAGTAATCGAGTCCAGCAGGATCACCACGTCTTTTTTGTGTTCGACCAAACGCTTGGCTTTTTCAATTACCATTTCGGCCACTTGTACGTGACGGCTTGCTGGCTCATCAAAGGTCGATGCCACCACTTCCCCTTTCACCAAGCGCTGCATCTCGGTCACTTCTTCCGGACGCTCATCGATCAACAGCACCATCAACTCACATTCTGGGTGGTTGTAAGCGATGCTTTGCGCGATGTTTTGCAGCAGCATGGTTTTACCCGCTTTTGGCGGCGCAACAATCAAACCACGTTGACCTTTACCAATTGGCGAGGCTAAGTCGAGCACACGGGCAGTGATGTCTTCTGTCGAGCCGTTTCCGCGCTCCATCACCATACGTTCGCTGGCGTGCAAAGGGGTTAAGTTTTCGAAGAGGATTTTACTGCGGGCGTTGTCTGGTTTGTCGCTGTTAACTTGGTTAACTTTCAATAGCGCGAAGTAGCGCTCGCCGTCTTTAGGGGGACGAATTTTACCCGCGATGGTATCGCCTGTGCGCAGGTTAAAGCGACGAATTTGGCTTGGCGACACATAGATGTCATCTGGGCCGGCCAAATACGAGCTATCTGCGCTACGCAGGAAGCCAAACCCGTCTTGAAGAATTTCCAGCACGCCATTGCCGAAAATGTCTTCACCGCTTTTTGCGTGCTGTTTGAGGATCGAGAAAATGATGTCCTGTTTACGCAAGCGAGCTAGGTTTTCGAGTCCCATGCTTTCGCCAAGCGCAACCAGCGTCGAGACGGGTTGAGTCTTCAGTTCGGTAAGATTCATAGTGGTGAGTGTCTTGTTTGTCAAAGTTGAGGTCTGAAATTAGTTAGCGTGTCGAGACCAGTGGCATGTTCGAGAGATGAACAGAAGTACAATTTCCGTGCAATAAGGTAGCACCAAAATGGGGTATCGTCTAGTTGACAGAAAAACGACCGCCACTGGGAGGCAGTGGCGGCCGTCTTAACATTATAGGTTAGCGTCAAGGAACTCTTTCAACTGAGTTTTTGACAATGCACCAACCTTAGTTGCTGCCACGCCGCCATCTTTAAATAGCAGCAATGTCGGGATACCACGGATGCCGAACTTAGGCGGTGTACCTGCGTTCTGGTCAATGTTCAGTTTTCCGATGGTGACTTTACCTTCGTACTCGTCAGCGATTTCGTCCAGAATCGGCGCGATCATTTTACATGGCCCACACCATTCTGCCCAAAAATCAACCAGTACAGGTCCTGCAGCATTTAAAACGTCTGCGTCAAAGCTGTCGTCGGTTAGCTGCAAAATTTTGTCGCTCATCTTCTACTCCAATACATGTTTTTGTTACTGGCTAAATTGCGACCAGTAAATAATGGCACTATTTGACTGGATTCGCTTCCGTATTGCAAGCCTAAGCTGATATTCTATCCGGATGAAAATGACGCATATCACAGAGCAGAAATTTGCCGAGCTCGGCTTGCACGCCGATGTTCTCAAGAGCTTGGAGGCCAAGGGGTTCACCCAATGTACGCCTATCCAAGCAAAGGCATTGCCGGTCCTGCTCACCGGCCAAGACATTGCAGGACAGGCGCAAACGGGGACAGGCAAAACCCTGGCGTTTCTGGCTGCAACGTTTCATCACTTGTTAACCACTGACGCACCAGCGTCACGGAAAACTAACCAACCACGGGCAATCATATTAGCTCCTACGCGCGAATTGGCCATTCAGATCTATAACGATGCGGAACCATTACTCGCGAATACCTCGATTACCGCAGGGCTTGCCTATGGTGGCGAAGGTTATGACAAACAGCAACAGACACTTGAACAAGGCGTTGATATTTTAATCGGCACCTGCGGCCGTATCATCGACTTCTACAAGAAGAAAGTGATTGATTTGCATGGCATTCAGGCGGTGGTGTTGGATGAAGCGGATCGCATGTTCGATTTAGGCTTTATCAAAGATATTCGCTTCTTGTTTAACCGTATGCCTGCGGCTAACAAGCGCTTGAACATGTTGTTTTCTGCCACCTTGTCTTATCGCGTTCAAGAACTGGCCTTCGAGCACATGACCAACCCAGAGCATGTGGTGATCGAGCCAGAACAAAAAACCGGCCATCGCATTAAAGAAGAGCTTTTCCAGCCTTCTAACAACGAAAAAATGCCGTTGCTGCAAACCTTGATCGAAGAAGACTGGCCGGAGCGTGCGATCATTTTTGCTAACACCAAGCATCGCTGCGAGTCAATTTGGGCCCACCTTGCGGCAGACGATCATCGCGTTGGTCTACTGACTGGTGACGTTCCGCAGAAAAAGCGGGTGAAAATCCTCGAGCAATTCACCAAAGGTGAGATTGATTTGTTGGTGGCCACTGATGTCGCCGCGCGCGGCTTGCATATTCCGCAAGTCACCCACGTGTTTAACTACGACTTGCCCGACGATGCCGAAGACTATGTCCACCGCATTGGTCGTACCGGTCGTGCTGGTGCCAGTGGCAGCTCTATCAGCTTTGCCTGTGAAGAATACGCCATCAATTTGCCCGCCATTGAGGAATACATTGAACACAGTATTCCGGTCAGCGAATTTGATCGCAGCGCACTGCTCACGGATTTACCGGCCCCGAAAAAGATAGCCAAACGTCAGGTGAACAGTCGTCGTAATACAGGCAAAAACAACAGCGGCAACAACCGCAACCGTCAACGTCGACGCCCACAAAAGTCGGCATAACATTCGGCAGTTATGAGGTAAGGTCGCGCCATGCGTCGTGATGGAACCACCGCTCACACATCGTCGCTTTATGCGGCGATTGATTTAGGCTCTAACAGCTTTCACATGCTGGTTGTGCGTCAAGTAGCTGGCAGTGTGCAAACACTGGCCAAAATTAAGCGCAAAGTCCGCTTAGCGGCGGGAATGAACGCACAACGTCAGCTCAGTGACGAAGCCATGCAGCGCGGCTGGGAATGCCTCGCGCTTTTCGCTGAACGCTTGCAAGACTTTGAAGCCGATCACATTCGGGTGGTGGCGACAGCCGCATTACGCCGAGCCTCGAACGCTGATGTGTTTCTCGCCAAAGCGAACCAGCTATTAGGCCACAACATCGAGATCATCTCTGGTGAAGAAGAAGCGCGCACCATCTACCAAGGGGTAGCACATACCTCGGGCGGCCCAGGAAAACGCTTGGTGGTGGATATTGGTGGGGCCAGCACCGAGCTGATCATTGGCCAACAATTTGAGCCTGCGCTATTGCAAAGCCTTAACATGGGCTGTGTGACCTTCCTTGAAGACTACTTTGCCGACCGTGTCCTCAATCAAGCGGCGTTCGATGCCGCAATTGCCGGAGCCAAAGCGGAATTAGCGCCTCATATGGCTGCCTATCGCGCCCTCGGATGGGATTGTTGCGTAGGCGCCAGCGGAACAGTGCAAGCCTTGCAAGAAATTATGGTGACGCAAGGCATGGACGAAGTCATCACGCTGGAAAAACTCCATCGTCTACGCGACCAAGCCATTGCGTGCGGACAAATGGATGCCCTCGACATTGACGGCCTCACGCTTGAACGCGCCTTGGTTTTCCCAAGCGGGTTATCGATACTGATCGCCATTTTTGAATGCTTGGATGTCACCAGCATGACACTGGCTGGCGGCGCACTCCGTGAAGGTCTGGTGTATGAAATGATGACCGCAATGCGCCACAGCGATATACGTGCGCGCACCATCGCCAGTATTCAATCTCGCTATCAGCTCGATGAAGCGCATGGCATGACGGTGGCACAAACGGCGTTGGATTTGCTTCACCAATGTCCGCCTGACTGGGTGCCAGAGCCCCACGCCAGTAGCTTGCTTCATGCCGCAGCCTGTGTGCACGAAATTGGCTTAAGCATTGGCTTTAAACAAGACGGCGACCATGCGGCCTATTTGATCACCCATCTCGACTTACCCGGCTTTACGCGCGCTCAAAAGCAGCTGATTGCCACCTTGCTTCGCTACTATCGTGAGCAACTGGTTCGCATTGATGGCCAACATGCTTTGTCAGCGCAAAGTGCCAATCGCCTCCTGCGTTTGCTGCGTTTGGCGGTGATTTTGTGCCACCGCCGAGACAGCCGCGTACGGCCACTCAGTCGCCTTTGTGCAAACGGTGATGCGCTCACCTTAACCTTAGACACCACGTTGCTGGATACCAGCCCATTGCTGAGTGCCGAGCTGGAGCAGGAAGCCTTGCGTCAATCCAGCCTTGGTCAACCGCTGGTCGTGATCACCCACGCTGATGGCGGTGTCTAAATCGCACTTGCCCATCTCATGAGCACAAAAAAGCCCGCCTAGCGCGGGCTCTTACTTGGTCAATCGTCGCGTGACTACGCAGAAATACCACTGTGGCGCAGCAGCGCATCAGGGCTTGGCTCACGGCCACGGAAGCGAACAAACAACGCCATCGGCGCTTCGCTTCCCCCACGACTGAGGATATGGTTGAGGAAGTCTTCACCGGTTTCGCGATTAAAGATCCCCTCTTCTTCAAAGCGAGAATAGGCATCGCTCGACAGCACTTCAGCCCACTTGTAGCTGTAATAACCTGCGCTGTAGCCACCCGCAAAGATGTGCCCAAACGCATGCGGGAAGCGATTCCACTCCGGCGTGGGCACCACAGAAACCTGCTCACGTACGGCGTTAAGCGTTTCCATGATCCGTGGACCCACCTCGGGGTCAAATTGACTGAACAAGCTAAAGTCGAACAAGCTGAATTCGAGCTGGCGCAACATCGCCATCGCTGAATTGAAGTTTTTCGCCGCCAGCATCTTCTCTAGCATATCGTCCGGCAAGGCTTCTCCGGTTTGATAGTGGCCCGAGATAAAGCTCAGCGCCTCTTGCTCCCAGCACCAGTTCTCCAAAAACTGGCTCGGTAGCTCTACCGCATCCCAAGGCACACCGTTGATCCCCGAGACATCCGCCACTTCGACTTGTGTCAGCATGTGGTGAATGCCGTGACCGAATTCGTGGAACAGGGTTTCAACTTCGTCATGGGTAAACAGCGCAGGATCATCACCGACCGGTGGGTTGAAGTTACAGGTCAAGTACGCCACCGGCGTTTGTAACTCGCCATTTGTTTTACGGCGACGAACGCGACACTCATCCATCCATGCACCGCCACGCTTATTCTCACGTGCGTACAAGTCTAAATAGAAGCTCCCGCGCAGCGTGCCCTGACTGTCGTGAATGTCATAAAAACGCACATCTTTATGCCACGTATCGACACCTTGGCGTTCGGTTACCGTCATGCCAAACACACGCTTCATGACTTCAAACAGGCCACTTAGCACGCGCGATTCTGGGAAGTAAGGCCGTAGCGCTTCATCAGAAATCGCATAGCGCGCCTGCTTGAGTTTTTCGCTGTAGTAAGGGATATCCCAAGGCTCCAGCGTCTCCACCCCAAACTCTTGCTTGGCGTAAGCTTTTACTTCCGCGAACTCTCGCTCGCCTTGTGGACGGGCTTTGCTGACCAGCTCATTCAAAAAGCCCATCACCTGCTCGGGGCTCTCTGCCATTTTGGTCGCCAGCGACAGCTCGCTGTAGTTGTTAAAGCCCAACAAGCGCGCCAGTTCATATTTTAAACGTAGCGACTCATTCATCAGCTCGGTGTTGTCCCACTGGCCAGCTTGCGGTCCACGATCAGAGGCGCGCGTAGAGAAGGCTTCATACATTTCTTGACGTAAGGCTTGGTTATCGCAGTACATCATGACCGGTAAGTACGAAGGAATATCAAGGGTCAGTAAGTAACCTTGCTGAGATTTACTCTCAGCTTGCGCTTTCGCTGCGTTCAGCGCTGATTCGGGCAAGCCCGCTAACTCACTTTTATCACTCACCAGCTTGCTCCACCCCATAGTGGCATCCAGCACATTGTTGCTAAATGAAGAAGAAAGCTCCGACAAGCGTTTTTGAATTTCACCAAAACGGTGTTGTTGATCGGCAGGCAGCGCAATGCCAGACAGCTCGAAATCACGCAGCGCATCGGTGATGGCTTTTTGCTGGGCCGTATCGAGTGATGAAAAGTCCGCGCTATCTTTGATGGCTTTGTAGGCGTGATACAAACCTTTGTGCTGACCGCGCCACGTCGAATATTCCGACAACAGCGGCAGACAGCTTTCGTAGGCTTCACGTAGTGGTTTGCTGTTGACCACGGCGTTCATATGGCTTACTGGCGACCATAAACGGCTGAGGCGATCTTCGACTTCGGCGAGCGGCGCACAAACCGTCTCCCAACTTGGCGACGCTTGCTCAGCTGCCTGCTCGACCGCTTGGCGACAATCGGCAATCGCGGCGTCCACTGCCGGCTTAACATGCTCTGGATTGATCGCTGAAAATGGAGGTAAATCCTCAAATTGAAGTAGCGGGTTGGACATAATGCCTTCCTTTTTGCTGACGAGACGCCCGTGCTTCGCGCGTCTAAACGATAAGTGACCTCATGTATATGCCGTCTGTGAGAACGCTTTTCAATCCCTGCACTCCAACTTATACAGATTGCGACCGTTACAAAATGATTCTGAGACTGCCGCCACACCACAGGTTTGATAAGCTTACATTCACTCAACCTCAATGGTCAGCGCGGCGCCACTTTACAAGCGACCTGAAACGCGACAAGCTGACCACGAAACAAAAGCCAGAAGCACGCTCGTGCGTATAAGATGGAGAAAGACATGGCGAAGCATTTCGACTACATCTGTATCGGTGGCGGCAGCGGCGGTATTGCCTCTGCCAACCGTGCCGCGATGCACGGTGCCAAAGTCGCCCTGATTGAAGCAAAACACCTCGGTGGAACCTGTGTAAACGTGGGCTGTGTGCCCAAAAAAGTGATGTGGCATGGTGCGCAAGTTGCCGAAGCCCTCAATCTTTATGCCCCGGATTATGGGTTTGATGTTGAAGTGAAAGGCTTTGACTGGTCAACCTTGATCAATAACCGCGAAGCCTACATCGGCCGTATCCACAAAGCCTACGAAAACGTGTTGGGTAAAAACAACATTGATGTCATTCACGGCTTTGCGCGCTTTGTCGATAACAAAACCGTCGAGGTAGACGGCGAACACTACACCGCCGATCATATCTTGATTGCGGTTGGTGGCACCCCCACGATTCCGAACATTCCCGGTGCTGAACATGGCATCGACTCAGATGGTTTCTTTGCCCTCACCGAACAACCTAAGCGTGTCGCCGTAGTCGGTGCTGGCTATATTGCGGTTGAAATCGCAGGCGTACTGCATGCGCTAGGGTCCGATACCCACTTGTTTGTGCGCAAAGACCGTCCGCTGCGAAGCTTTGACCCCTTGGTGACTGACACCTTGGTCGAAGTGATGGAAAAAGAAGGCCCGACGCTGCATACCCAGTCGGTGCCTGTCTCTGTCACCAAAGAAAGCGACGGCAGCCTGACCCTTGCGTTCGAGAACGGCACCACGCATAACACAGACACACTGATCTGGGCGATTGGCCGCCATCCAACCACCGACAAGATCAATTTGG
Organism: Salinivibrio sp. PR932; assembly: GCF_001996125.1. Lineage (NCBI taxonomy): Bacteria > Pseudomonadati > Pseudomonadota > Gammaproteobacteria > Vibrionales > Vibrionaceae > Salinivibrio > Salinivibrio sp. PR932. The sequence goes on from NZ_MUFM01000004.1 coordinate 112,479, forward strand.
CCGCGACCGATGTACAAACCACCGCGAACGGCTACATCAAGGTAGATGCTTACCAAACCACCAGCGTGCCGGGCATATACTGTGTCGGTGACATTATGGATGGTGGCATTGAGCTCACCCCTGTGGCGGTAAAAGCAGGTCGTCTGCTCTCGGAGCGCCTATTCAATGGCCAGAGCGAGGCAAAAATGGACTATGACCTCGTCCCAACCGTGGTATTTAGCCATCCGCCAATCGGCACCATTGGCTTGACCGAGCCCGAAGCGCGCGCCAAATATGGGGATGACAATATCAAGGTCTACACCTCGACGTTTGCGGCAATGTATACGGCCGTCACCCAGCACCGCCAACCTTGTAAAATGAAACTGGTGTGTGCCGGTGACGATGAAAAAGTCGTGGGCCTTCACGGTATCGGCTTCACCGTCGATGAAATGATCCAAGGGTTTGCCGTGGCAATGAAAATGGGAGCGACAAAAGCAGATTTTGACAGTGTGGTCGCGATTCACCCGACCGGTTCAGAAGAGTTTGTTACCATGCGCTAAACCCGGTATCGGTAAGAGCAACGCCGAGCACTGTGCTCGGCGTTTTTATTTACTCCACTGCGCGCAAAAGCGTGCCAAGCCTTCTTTGATATCATCCAACAACACGGACGCGGCATCAGCATTATCCTGTTTTGCTGCCAGCTCCAAGGCTAACGCTTGTTGTTGCAGTTCAATCGCCGCTAGGTTACTGGCACTACCCTTTAGCTTGTGCGCTTCACGTGCCAAGTTAGCAAAATCTGCCGCTGCAATCTGTTGTGCCATGGCTGGAAGCTGCTCCTCAGTCTCTTCGACAAAGATGGTACAGGCTTCATCAAGCAAGGCTTGGCTATCCATCAACCGACTTAAGGCTTCCTCTTTGTCCCACACGCTTGCGTCGTGATCTGTCTTTCCGTGGCTGTCACTCATGCTCAATCCTTTTACTGAAAACGGTGATTCACCTACAAGCGACAAGGGCTTGTTGATTAGCTTGTCATCACCTTGTTTCTAATCGTTACTAAGCTTAAACGCCTGCGTCTAGCACATTGTAGATGTGGCAAAACTCAGGTCCAATCATGCTCGCTTTTCCCCCAATATCAATAATAGAAGTGAGTGCGAATCATGATGGATATGTTGCCTTGGTTAATCGTTTCTGGCCTGATCGTTTCCGTTATCACTGGTCTGTTGACCGTGTTGATGGTTAAAGGCCTCGATTAATCACCGCTGACTCCATGGGTAACCATGGAGTCTGTTCCTTTACCTTCAGGCTAGGCGTTTTTACTGGCTTTCGCCTTTTTCTTCTCTTTTTTGCTTTTTGCCGTCTTTTTGCCTTTTTTACCCTTTTTCAGGGCTTTTTTGGTTAGCTTTTCATCCTTGGCTTTTTTCTTCACCTTTTTCGTCACTGATTCAGACGATGCAGGCAAAGGCGTAGGCCGACACAGATAGCTTTTATCTCTGGCCACACGCGCACATTTGCTGCACGCCACGCAAGGCGGCGAGACAATCGTCGCGAGCAGCTCTAACTCAGCATCCACGTCTCCGCGACGCCACTTACACAGCGACTTAGCCACCTAATGATCCACCGTAAGTGCTGCATTGATATACATATCAAAGCGGTTTTTCTTTGTCGCAATGCTCGAATGAGGGGCTATGCCGGCTAACGGCTCAGCATAATCTGGGCGTTTGACCACCACACGACTGCGTGCCAGTGCCAGTGCGGGATCTAACAGGCTATCCGCATCTGTATCCGCCCCGACTAAGGATTGAAAGACACGCATTTCTTTTTTGACTAGCGCGGCCTTTTTCTTATGCGGATACATGGGGTCAAGATAAACCACATCTGGCCGCTGTAGCCCGGGTGTTTGCGCCATCTCGGTGAGAGCCTGCGCACTGCTTGCATGCAACAAGGTCATGCGTGCGCGCATCCAAGTACCAATTTCTGCATCTTGATAAGCGCGCTGCAGACCATCGTCCAACAGCGCTGCCACCACAGGATGACGTTCAATCAACTGCACCTCACAGCCAAGCGAGGCAAGAACAAACCCATCACGCCCAAGCCCTGCGGTGGCATCAAGGACACGCGGTGTCACGCCTTTATTTAATCCAACCGCTTTCGCGATCGCTTGGCCTTTGCCACCACCAAACTTACGGCGATGGCCGACCGCCCCGTCGACAAAATCAACGTAGACCGCCCCTAATTTAGGCTCATCTTGTTTGCGAAGCTCCAACCGTGTCTCTGTCATCACCAACGCAAACGGTGAATCATTCTCATGAGTGAGTGACCACTTACTTGTTAGCCTTTCAAATTCTTGTTGTTTCTCTGCGACATCACAGATAAGGGTCAGTTGCACGTTGGATCTCCACAGCCAATGATTGGCCGAGTATATCAGAGATGGATTTTTTCCTTCACGCTGTTCTGTGTCTCGGGCCAGCCTCTCACTTGCTGCTCCAGCGGCGCTGGTACACTAAAGTGATAGCCTTGTGCGTAATCGACCCCCAGTAAACGCAATTTCTCTAAAATCTCGCTATTTTCAACAAACTCAGCCACGGTTTTTTTGCCCATTTGCTTGGCAAGATCGTTAATGGCTTTCACCATCGCAAAATCGGTGTCGTCATTGGCAATGTCACGCACAAATTGGCCATCAATTTTCACGATATCGACCGGTAAACGCTTCAAGTAACCAAACGATGAAATGCCCGCACCAAAGTCATCCAGTGCAATAAAGCAGCCCAGCGCTTTAAGACGTGAGAATAAATCCATCGCACTGGTCATGTTACCGATGGCAGCCGTTTCGGTGATCTCTAAGCAGATACGTCGGCTGGGTATCACACTGTCTTTGATAGCTTGTACCAAAAATTGCACAAACTCCTTTTGCGCAATAGAGCGGCCGGATAGGTTAATCGACACCATACCCAGCTTATCAACGTGCTCGGGATGCGCGGCGAACCAGCCTAAGGTTTTCTTTACCACCACCGTATCGAGCTGATGCGCCATGTTGTAGCGCTCTGCGGCAGGAACAAACAGCCCAGGAGAGATCCAGGCTCCTTGCGCATCACGCATCCGAACCAAGACTTCCATATAGAGTTTGCGCTGGGGGGCGCCACTAGTATTCACAATACGCTGGGCATACACTTCAAAGCGATCTGCGGCAATGGCTTCATGAATATGGCTGACATAGGCCATTTCTTGCTCACGACGTTTAAGTTCTTCATCATCCGGATGATAAAGATGAAGTCGGTTTCGCCCCTCATCTTTGGCAGCATAGCAGGCTGTATCAGCTTGAGCATGCACTTGCTGCGGAGAGCCAGCGGTGCGGTCCAGTAAGCGGATACCCAATGAACACTCCAACCGCATCCGGCTGTCATGCCAAAAGAACTCACTTCGTGCCAAGGCAGCCAGCAATGATTTCCCCCAACTCACTGCACGGGTAGCATCGCAGTGATACACCAAAACACCAAACTCATCGCCCCCAAGCCTTGATAGTACCGCGCCAGAAGGTAAGTGATGACTTACAATCAGCGCCACTTGCTTTAAGGCTTCATCCCCGGCTTCATGGCCTGCGGTGTCATTGATGAGTTTAAATTGGTCCATATCGATATAGAACATCGCATGGCACTGATCATCTTCGCGGGCCTGAATTAAGGCATCGGCTAGCTTCTGTTCAAAATAGCTGCGGTTATAGAGACCGGTTAAGTAGTCATGATGCGCTTGGTACACCAGTTGGCTTTCCATCTCTCGATGCGCGGTGATGTCTTCGCCAACCACCAGTATCTGTGCCTGAGTGTGCATGGCACGAACCGTCTCTCGCACCCACAAGATCTGGCCTTTTTTCGAACGATAAGGGATCTCTCGGCGCCAAAGTTGCTCGTCATGGTCTTGGTCTTGTGGGCGGCGCACCATGCGGTGGGGCGGCTCATGCTGCTCGGCATACAATTCAGTGATTTTATGGCCAAGGAGGCTTGATTTGTTATAACCGAAAAGCTCCGCCGCATATTGGTTGATAGATTGGATCCGTGCTTGCTGATCGACGGTCAGTAAGATCACCGGTTGCTGTTCGTAAAGCATCCGGTATTCAATTTCACTGCGTTGCAGTTTCTCCTCGGTGTGCTTACGTTGGGTAATATCGCGCGCTTCAAACAGAATACGGGGTTGGCCTGATTCACCGGGAAAGCTTTTGACCGCCACATCCAAGATCACTTCGCGGTGCGCCTCACTCAAACACAGTTCAAAACGCCGGGGCTGGGTCGTTTCAGTTAACTTTAGGTGCGACTCTAGGCGTGCAGGGTTACGCCATATCGGCCAAAACCAGAGCGGCCTTGCCTGATATTGGCGAGTTACATCAACCAGTTGATTAAAACTGGAATTGCCCGACAGCAGAATCCCGTTACCATCAAGCAAGGCGATAAACTGATTACTCTGGTCGAACACCCCTTTGAGCATGGCGCGGTGACGCATTAATGCCGACTCACTACGACGCAGCTGGCGCACATTGGCCCATAGCATGACAATGATGCTACCCAACACCAACACAGACAAAGACACCGCTTGTACGGTAATTTTATGGGCCTGCCATAACGATTGCGGACGATTAGTGATCACCGCTGAACGTAGATCGCTAATGTCCAGATCCCACCGTTTGACCAAAGGGTAATCAAACATGGTGACATTAGTGCTGTCGCGCTCAGCGGGCAGCTCACCCGCCAGCACTTTCAGTAGCAACTCACCTTGGGTCTTACCCTGTTCAACCCCATCAATCACCACACCGCCAATCACCCCGTGGCCGAGCATAAAGCTCATCGCCCCGTATACAGGAACGGGTGCTTCACCCACAATGGTTTCGAGGTATTCTTGACGGGTCATAAAGCCGCCTTGGTTGTCGCGAAAGTAAGAAAGATAAAAGACGCCTTCACCCTCATGCATCGCTTGGATACGGTCATGCAGTGCCTGAAACGATAAGTCTGATAGGCGAACCACTTCGAGACCCGACAAATCACTGTGCGCCAGCTGCGCTTGCACCACATTCCAGTACTGACGACTTGAAAAGGTGTTATCCAGCAATAGGTAAACACGTTCTAAATCAGGATGGAGACGTTTCATCAACGCCAAATTGCGGGGTAAGTCGACTTCTTCTTTCACCCCAGTCACACGCGGTAGCAGCGGGTAATGCTGGCGGCCAAAGTTATTCAGCCCGGCGTACACCACCGGCGTGTCTCCTACGTAGTCGTGGAGCTCGTGCATCAACCATAGGGCTGCGTTGTCCGTGGTTAAAATGGCATCGAAACGCTGGCTGGCGAGTTTTTGGATGTAGAGTTTTTTCAGCTGTTCACGATAGGCTTCTGATTGGTAACGCTTACTTTCTAAGTAAGTATGCTGAAAGTCGATATCGTGCCCTTGGGTTGCCGTATTTAATCCTTCAACCAACGCTTGGTTCCAAAAGAACCCGGGATGATAGGAGTGCACGACCAAGACTTGTTGTTGAGCTGCACTCACGGCGCAGGTACACATCAGTATTAACACGCCAAAAAGGTATTTGATCCCCACGCCCACTTCCTGTTGGTTTATTGGTATCTTCATAGACAACGCGATACCCTACATTAGATGCTCAATTGACTGTCAAGCAACTGAGACAGCGGAAAACATGGCTTAGCTACAACTACAAGACGACAACAATGAACGATTTACCCAAACTGGATGATCTCGATCGTCGTATTCTGTCCACACTCCTCGACGATGCGCGCGTGCCTTACGCGGAAATGGCCAAGCAGTTTCAAGTGAGCCCCGCGACAGTTCACGTGCGCGTGGAGAAAATGAAAGCAGCTGGCATTATCGAAGGTACCGAAATATTGGTGAACACCAAAAAGCTTGGCTACGACGTGTGCTGCTTTATTGGCATCAACCTCAAAGCCGCGCGGGACTATCACTCTGCGCTCGATAAGCTGAATCAGCTTGATGAGGTCGTTGAGGCTTACTATACCACCGGCGCCTATAACATCTTTGTGAAGTTGATGTGCCGCTCCATTGAAGAGTTACAGTTTGTGCTGATTGACAAGCTACAAGCCATCGATGAAGTCCAATCCACCGAAACGCTGATCTCACTACAGAACCCCATCAACCGCAACGTAATCCCCTAATTTTTGCGTGGTGATACGCTTTATCCCTGTATCTATCATGACGCAACCGCCATACAACCAAAAACGCCCTGACCAAATAGCCAGGGCGTGGTTGATCGCGCGTTCGTTTTAACCCACGGTTTCTTCAGGGCGTGGCGGCAGCGGCGCACCTGCATCTTCAGCAAGCCACTCGGCAACTTGTTTAGCAAAGTAAGTCAAAATGCCGTCTGCACCCGCACGCTTGAAGCACAAGAGTGATTCCATCACTGTCTCGCGCTCTTTTAACCAGCCATTATCGATCGCCGCTTTGTGCATGGCGTACTCACCAGAGACTTGGTAAGCAAAGGTTGGCACTTTGAGTTCACTTTTCACCCGGCGCACCACATCCAAATACGGCATCCCCGGCTTAACCATGACGGTATCTGCACCTTCAGCAATATCCATCGCTACTTCATGCAGCGCTTCGTCACTGTTGGCCGGATCCATTTGGTAATTGGCTTTATTGCCCCCTTTCAGGTTCGCCGCAGAACCTAACGCATCGCGGAACGGGCCATAATAGTTAGAGGCATACTTGGCGGAGTACGCCATGATTTGGGTATTGATGTGGCCGTTTTTCTCTAGTGCGTCTCGAATACGACCGATGCGCCCATCCATCATGTCTGACGGCGCAACAATATCCACACCCGCCTCGGCGTGTGACAAAGCTTGTTTGATCAGCACTTCGGTGGTGGGCTCGTTCATCACATAGCCGTCGTCATCAATGATCCCGTCTTGGCCGTGGATGGTGTAAGGGTCCAACGCCACATCGGTGATCACACCCATTTGTGGCACGTGCTCTTTGAGCAAGCGGACCGCGCGTGGCACCAGCCCTTCGGGGTTAAAGGCTTCAGAGGCACAGGCGGTTTTAAATTCCTTCGGGATCACCGGGAATAGTGCAATCGCCGGCACGCCTAGCTTGGCCAAGTAATCCGCTTCATACAACAGCAGGTCAATCGACATCCGCTCAATACCGGGCATCGACTCCACCGGCTCACGACGATTTTTGCCCATCAAAATGAAAACAGGGTAAATCAAATCGCTCGCGGACAATGAATGTTCCGCCACCATACGGCGGCTAAAGTCAGTTTTGCGTGTACGACGCAGGCGTCGAGCAGGAAAGGCGCCTTGAATGGATACGCTCACTGTATCCTCCTTTATGTTGCAGACCTGGGCTTTGGGGCAGATGACTGCCTCACTGGGTTGTTCACCCCGTCACTGAATCGAAAAACAGCGCAGGGTGTTTTTTGTTGTACAGTCAATAACATGTTCGACAGACTGTTGGCGAAGTCGTGCTACAGTTTGTGCGATATGGGGCAAATATTTAGGCTCATTACGGCTGCTTTTCGGCCGAGGGCGTATATCACGGGGCTGCAAATACGGCGCGTCGGTTTCTATCATCAGCCTATCATCTGGGATCCAGCCAACTTGCTGCTGCAAGGCTTGTCCACGACGCTCATCACACACCCATCCAGTGACGCCGATGTATAACCCAGCGTCCAAACACTCACGCAATGCGCGATCATCGCCGGTAAAGCAATGCAGCACCGCCGCAGGCAGTTTATCGAGCCAAGGGCGTAAAATCGCGAACCAGCGATCGTGCGCATCACGACAGTGCATAAATACAGGCATCGACAGCTCAGCCGCCAGCGCAAGCTGCGCATCAAAGACCGCTTCTTGTTGCGGCCGTGGCGAGAAATCCCGATTAAAATCGAGCCCACACTCACCGATCGCCACTACCTCGGCGCGCTGCGCTAACTGCCGGATAACGAATAAATCCGCGGGGTCGACAGACTTGGCATCATGCGGATGGACGCCAGCGGTGGCATAGGCAAACGCCGGATAATGGGTGGCGAGATCCGCCGCTGCTTGGCTTTCTTCCAGATTAGTGCCGGTCAGCAGCATACCGGTAACGCCCGCTTGCTGCGCGCTCGCAACCACCGCGTCTCTGTCCTTATCAAACCGCGCACTGGTCAGGTTCACGCCAATATCGATCATTCACTGGCCTCTTGTGATTCCGATGATGCACGTGGCACGTAAAAGCGCGATAGCAACACGCCCAATTCGAACAATAAACACATGGGAATCGCGAGCAAGGTTTGCGAAATCATATCCGGTGGCGTCAGCATCATACCGACGACGAACGCGGCGACGATAACGTATGGGCGTTTTTGACGCAGGCTTTGTGCACTGGTCGCGCCGGTCCAAACCAGCAAAATAATGGCGATGGGAATTTCAAACGCGATTCCAAACGCCAAAAACAGTGCCAAGATAAAGTCGAGGTAACTGGCAATATCGGTTGCCACTTGCACCCCCTCGGGCGCTATCGAGGTGAAAAAACCAAACACCAATGGCAGCACCACCCAGTACGCAAACGCGACCCCCGCGTAGAAAAGCAACGAACTCGATACCAATAACGGCAATACCAACCGCTGTTCATGCTTATATAAACCGGGAGCCACAAACGCCCAAATTTGGTACAAAATCACTGGTACGGCCACGAACACCGATATCACTAACGTCAGCTTTATCGGCGTGAAAAACGGTGATGCCACATCCGTGGCGATCATGCTCGCGCCTTCTGGCAGCTTATCAATCAGCGGCTGTGCCACCACGCTGTATATATCGTTAGCAAAATAAACCAAGCCAATAAAGACGACGAGAATCGCAATGATCGCTCGCAACAAGCGGTTGCGCAGCTCCATCAAATGGCTAATTAGCGGTTGGGTATCATTTACGGAGGACATAGTAGCCTTGCTCGTTTATCGCTTATCGGTCGGCGACGGCTCTGAAGACGGTGCCTCAGGGCGCGGTGTCTCTGTCGACGATGCATAAGGGCGTTGGACATCCGCAGCATGCTGACGCAAGGTATCCACCGATTGCTGCAGCTCAGGGTCAAGGTCTTTCATGCCAGCCTGCTCGGCTTTGCGTAAGTTGTCTTGCAGCTCTTTAATTTTAAGCTCTTGCTCGAGCTCGTCTCGGACAGAGCCCGCCATACGCTTCGCTGCCCCCACCCAACGCGACACATTCCGTATCGCGACGGGCAGTCTCTCTGGGCCCAGTACCACTAAGCCAATCACGGCGATCAGCACAAGTTCCCAGAAACCTATATCAAACACGGTTATACCTGCTCTTTATCTTTACGTGCTTGCTCGTTTGTTGACGTCTCAGCCCCAGTATCATCGAGGGTCTTTTGCTGGAAGTCTGCGTCTTTGCCTTTTTGGCTGTCTTCGTCATCGTTCATGGCTTTTTTAAAGCCTTTCACCGCTGAGCCTAAATCGCCGCCCATGTTACGAAGCTTTTTCGTGCCAAATAGCAATACCACAATCACTGCGATAATCAGCAACTGCCAAATACTAATTCCACCCATACTGGTTCCCTTCCACGTGTTGGTTTACATCAATTGAGCGCAGCAGTGTAGCTGCTATTTATTACAGGTTTTATTACAAAGTCGCCAACCCCACAACCAAAAAATCACCGCGCCGCCGGCTGCGACCGAAGGTAAGACCTCTACCTGATTGGCAAACAGTATGGTTGCTGTCAGTAGCAAGGTGGCGCCAATACCGAGCATGTAGGTGGCGCGTGAATGACGTTGCCGTGTTTGCAAATAACCATGATAGTAAGCATCGAGCCGTTGGTTAATTTGTCGCCCTTGACGCAATCCGTCATACACCAGCTCTGGGATCTCGGGTAGCTTCTCAGCCCAAAATGGCGCTTTCTCTTTGACCGCCGCCCACACCGCTTGTGGCCCTACTTGCTGTTTCATCCACGACTCTAAAAACGGCTTAGCCGTGGTCCAGAGATCCAACTGCGGGTAGAGCTGACGCCCCAGTCCTTCAATGTAGAGCAAGGTTTTTTGTAACAGTACCAGCTGTGGCTGCACTTCCATATTAAAACGTCGCGCGGTGTTAAATAGGTTCAATAAAACGTTACCGAACGAGATTTCGCACAGCGGTTTTTCGAAAATGGGCTCACACACGGTGCGGATGGCAAATTCAAAATCATCCACATTAGTGTCATGCGGCACCCAGCCAGAATCGACGTGCAACTCAGCGACTTTGCGATAATCACGGTTAAAGAACGCGATAAAGTTTTCTGCTAAATAGCGTTTATCGTCGCGATTTAAGGTACCGACAATCCCGCAATCGAGCCCAATCCACTGCGGGTCATGCGGGTGTTCGTAGGAAACAAACACGTTGCCCGGGTGCATGTCCGCATGGAAAAAGCTGTCTCGGAATACTTGGGTAAAGAAGACCTCAACCCCACGCTCGGCCAGCAATTTCATGTCAGTGCCATTGGCCTCCAGCGCCTCGATATCCGACACTTGAATGCCATAGATACGCTCAGACACCATTACGTCTTTGCGGCAGTAGTCACTGAATACTTCGGGCACATACAGCGCGGGGTCGTTTTCAAAGTTGCGGCGCAGCTGAATGGTGTTGGCCGCTTCGCGCATTAAGTCCAGTTCATCAAGCAAGGTTTTTTCATACTCGCGGATCACTTCGACCGGTTTTAACCGGCGGGCATCGGGCAGAAAACGCGCCACCAGCCGTGCCACGCGATACATCAAGCGCAAGTCAGCTTGAATAACCGGCAAGATATCGGGACGGATCACCTTCAGCACCACTTCACGCCCATTCGATTTTAAGGTGGCAGTATGCACTTGCGCGATCGACGCGGAGGCGAGCGGGTTAGGATCAAAGTCGCTGAACCAAGTCTCTAATGGCCCACCCAGCGAGGCTTCGATTTGCGCCTTAGCTTTGTGGCCATCAAACGGCGCGACTTTATCTTGTAGCTGAGCCAACTCGTTGGCGATATCGGCGGGAAAAAGATCACGGCGCGTCGACATCATCTGGCCAAGCTTCACCCACACCGGGCCCAAGCTTTGCAGCGCCAAACGCAGTCGCTCACCCACCGGCTTATCGGGGTGCTGGTTTTTCAACCAAAATAAAGACTGCCGCCCCAAGTGTGCTAAGCGGGTAATTGGCTGCTTAGGCAACAAGGCGTCTAACCCATAAAGCAGCAGGGTGCGAATAATAAAATATAAACGACGAATTTCACTGAGCGTCATTAGGACTCCATCCGTTCAGCCAACTGCTTAAAACGTGCCTCAAGTCTGGCAACATCACTGCGGATCTCATCGACCTGATCCGAAAAATAGGCCACTTCCAATGGCCCCGGAGCCACGCACCATTCTTCGGTTAATACCTCGCCAAGGTAGCGTTGCTGACGCGAGGCGAGTTGGTTCGCTTGCTGCCAGCGCTTTTGGGCGTGACTCACCACAGTATGTGCCATCACATCCCCCATATAGGGCGAGAGCCACTCGGCAATATCAAACTGCAATCCGCTGAGCAGTTGCGAGAATTGCTGTGCGACATCGATATCGCCATCAAGGGTCAGCTGATCGGCTTTGATCAGCGCGGTAATATTGGCCTTTTGTTGCAGTTTAGGCAGCGCGGCAAGCGAGAGAGAGAGTGCACAGTCAGGCTGTGCTTCGTAGTGGCTGAGCACATCCACACGTTGGCTGAACGCGAAGACAAATTGCTTATTCCACTCTTGCAAAGAAACGCGAATCGTACGGCCTTTGAGGCGCGCCAAACGGCGCTGGCTATCAGCATCGCGTGTGATCACGCCATTTAATGCTGTCTCCAAGGCGGCACACACGAGAGAATCAAAGGCCATACTGGCTCCTTAGAATTTAAATCCGCGGTGCAGGGCGACAATGCCACCGGTCAGGTTGTGGTAGCTGGTTTGTTCAAACCCGGCTTGTTCCATCATTCCTTTTAATGTTTCTTGATCAGGGTGCATGCGAATCGACTCGGCCAAGTAGCGGTAGCTATCTGGATCGTTGACAATAAGCTGGCCCATTTTCGGCAAGACATGGAATGAGTAGGCGTCATACACTTTGGAAAGCGGCGCAACGACTGGTTTAGAGAATTCCAATACCAACAGACGTCCCCCCGGTTTGAGCACACGGAACATCGAACGCAAGGCCGCATCTTTATCGGTGACATTACGCAGGCCAAACGCGATGGTGATGCAATCAAAGTGATCATCGGGAAATGGCAACGCTTCTGCGTTCGCTTGTACGTAACTGACATTGCCCACAATGCCTTTATCACGCAGTTTGTCACGGCCCACTTTCAACATGGAGTTATTGATATCGGCGAGTACCACTTCACCGCTCTCGCCGACCAGACGCGAGAATTTGGCGGTCAGATCGCCCGTTCCGCCGGCTAAGTCGAGGACTTTCTGCCCTGCGCGCACGCCACTGCAGTCAATGGTAAAACGCTTCCATATCCGATGGATGCCCATCGACATGACGTCGTTCATCAGATCATATTTTGCGGCCACCGAGTGAAATACATTGGCTACCATGCTTTCTTTTTCTTGGCGTTTAACTTGCTGAAAGCCAAAGTCGATGGTCTCTTGGTCCTGATGCGTTTGTTTATCTGTCATGTTAATCCCCTAACGTGTTGGACCTAGTTTACTTTATCGCCCATCCGGACTCCAAGCGCGGGACCAAGTTTCTTCTATTTGTTCACAGACGAGATGTCAGACACCGGATCGTCTTCGTCTGCGCCTTGGGGAGAAAAAGAAGTTAATGCCGCATTCGCAAGTGCTGGACTGATATCGCGCTTTACCTCGACGCCAAGGGCTTTAAAGCCCTCGGCTTGGCGAAGAATATTGCCTCGACCTTGGCTGAGCTTATTCATCGCGCCATGATAACTGTCGTTCGCTTTACCCAATGCGCTCCCCAACCCTTCCATATCGCTGACAAATAAACGCACCTTGTCGTAGAGCTTACTGGCTTTCTCTGCAATCTGTTTGGCGTTCTGGTTTTGGTATTCGTAGCGCCAAAGGTTATTGATGGTACGTAACGCCACCAGCAAGGTGGTGGGGCTGACTAACATAATATTGTTATCCATCGCCTCACGAATCAGACTCGGATCGGCTTCAATGGCAATTTGGAAGGCAGGCTCCACAGGGATAAACATCAACACATAATCCAGCGTCTTCACGCCATGCAATTGGTGATAGTCTTTGCGTCCAAGGCCACGGATGTGGGCACGGATCGCTTGCACATGCTCTTTCAAAGCCGCATCTTGCTCAACAATGGACTCCGCATTGTAATAACGCTCGTAGGCCACCAATGCCATCTTGGCATCTATCACCACATCTTTGTCTTGCGGCAGTTTGACAATCACGTCTGGTTGATAGCGTTTGCCTTGCTCATTCTCAAGGTTCACTTGAGTATGGTATTCGTGTCCTTCACGCAAGCCAGATTCTTCTAACACACGCGCCAATACCACTTCGCCCCAGTTGCCTTGCTGTTTGTTATCCCCTTTAAGGGCTTGGGTCAGGTTATGGGCTTCGCGGGTCATATCTGCGTTTAATTGCTGCAGATTTTTGATTTCATGAATCAGGGTATGACGCTCTTTGGCTTGTTCGCCAAAACTGTCAGTCACTTGCTTTTTAAACCCTTCCAGTTGCGATTTCAGCGGCCCGAGTAAAGTCTCGAGACTCATTTTGTTTTGCTCATCGACGGAGTGGACTTTTTGTTCAAACACTTGATTGGCAAGCTGCTCAAATTGGGCGCGTAAGCGTTCTTCTGCATTTTCGAGCAACGCTTGTTTTTCTTGTGCAGCGTGTAATTGTTGTTCTGCGCTCGCTTTCACTTCACGAAGCTCAGCCAGTAATTCGGCCTTTTCATCCCGCAAGCTATCAAGTTTTTGCTCCAAACTTTGGTTATGTTGCCGCAGCTGCTCCAACTGTCGCAATTTTTCAGCTGCCGACGTGAGCTTGCCGTAATAGTGGCGTAGCTCTTGGCTTAAGCGGTCGCGCTCAACATCTAGGTTATCCAGCTCTTGCTGTTGATGTGCCTGTTGTTGTTGCCAGTGTTCGCGTTGTGCCTCAAAGGCTATTTGCTGCTGATCTTGCTGCGCCTGATACCAATGTTGGTATTGCGCGAGCACGCGTCGATGCACCGCATAACCGAGCACACAGGTACCGCCCGCCCCGAGTAAAAACGCAATAAAATGCAATGAGGTTAACGACAAGCCATCCAGCATAGCGAGGTCTCTATTTTACAGTCAGTTATGTCAGCAAAGGCTAATCGCACACTGGATAAATGTCCAGTCTATCTCAGAGACATGGGATCCCGTAGACTGCCTAAAAACACTGGCATAATCGCAAGGACGCAGCATGCATGATGAGCGCAAGGCGCTGATATTCGCCCTATCAGCCGTCTTACTTTGGTCGACCGTCGCCACCGCATTTAAGATAACGCTACGCTATATGTCGCCCATACAGATGCTGGCCGCCGCCAGTGTCGTCTCTGTGGTGATCCTACTCGCCATTGCTACGCTCCAAGGCAAATTGGGCGCCATCTGGCCAACCTTTCGCGCGCGACCGGGTTACTACCTTGTATTAGGACTCGTCAATCCACTGATTTATTACTTAGTCCTATTTAAGGCGTACGATCTATTACCTGCCTCATTAGCGCAGCCTTTAAATTACAGCTGGGCCATTACCTTAACGTTGATGGCAGCGCTTTTCTTAGGGCAGACGATTCGTCGTCAAGATTGGATTGCTGCGGCATTGGGGTATTTCGGCGTGGTAATTATTGCCACCAAGGGACAACTATTTTCGCTGCAATTTGATAGCCCATTGGGGATTGGGTTGGCATTATTATCGACACTACTATGGGCAGGCTACTGGATATTAAATACTAAAAACGCTGCCGATCCAGTGGTCGGGATATTATTAAGCTTTGTCCTTTCGCTACCCATTTCTCTTACTTTGGCGGGGCTAACCGCATCGTGGCAAGGCATTCCATGGCAAGGGTGGCTCGCCGTGAGTTACGTCGGTCTGTTTGAAATGGGCGTGACATTTATGCTGTGGCTGAGCGCGATGAAATATACTCAGAATACCTCTCGGATCAGTAATCTGATATTTATATCACCGTTTATTTCACTGCTATTACTCGCCACCATTATTGGTGAGACCATTCATCTAAGCACTTTAATTGGTTTGATGTGTATTGTGGTGGGATTATTAATTCAACAGCGCACAGGCAAGCGTGACAAACCGTCCGCTGCCAGTGCGTCGTCATAGTCATTCATGTAAAGCTCAGTGGCGTCACCTTATGGGCGCCACAATCACACAGTGTGGACTAGGGGTTAGCCAACTTTACGCTGTGTCATGTACTGATAGAGCTCGTCAGCAGAGAGACCATCTTGCAGTAAGCCTTGGGTGATTTCTTCAATGCGCTCAGAACGGCGCTCTTCAATCACAGAATTAAATTGGTAAACCAGTTCACGCAAGTATTTCAGTGGCACTTGACGTGCAGCACTGCGTACACGCTCTTCACTTTGGCTACCTAATTCTTGCAGTAATTTGCCAAACATGATTTTTTCTGGCGATTCCTCAAGTTGTTCGAGGACGCGCGCCATTTCGATTGTCGATAATGACATAGTGTGTAACTGACCTTTGAGATAAAAACGAAAAGGAATGAGCGTTAATTCGATTTGCTTAGTAAATATACTCCGAACCACGCACTTTTAGCAAAATAAAAAAACGCTGGCCGAAGCCAGCGAAAAGGGATGATGGGTTGTCGAGACCCCTGCGTTTTGCACGTCTTATTATACTTTGCCAACTGAGACGTTGTTTTTATTGATTTTCTTACTGTTTTACCGTTGCTGCATGCCATTGCTTCCCAACTGGGGACCACAAAATCACGAGGCCAGGCAACAAGAGCCACATATGTACGGTCATCAGATCGCTGGCCGATAACCCCAAGCGCTGGGTTAAACTGACCAAAAGCCCTGCACCACTCATTTGGAACAATCCCAGCAAGGCTGCCGCTGTGCCAGCACGGTCAGAAAATGGGGCTAAAGCGGCGCCGGCTGACGCGCCTAACACCCAAGCAAAGCCAAATGACGAGGTAAAAATCGGCAACATAAAGGCCCAAGGCGTCGCAATAGAGCTTAATGCCAGCATCAGCCCACCCGAGCCGACCAGCATCATCAAGCCAATATTGAGCGCACGGCGGCTACCAAATTTTTGCATATAGCGTGGTGCTAGCATCGCCGCGGCAATGTTTAATGCCGCGTTGGCACCAAACCAAAAAGTGAAACTGTTCATGGAAATACCGTACCTATCCATCAGCAATACAGGCGCGGAGGTGACATACGCTAAGATCACCGCCATGGCCAGCATGCAAAGGATGATGTGGTAGGTAAATGTTGGTACACGTAGCACTTGCCAATAGCGGCGTACGCTAAATAGGCGACCCGAAGTGTCCGTGTGCGCAGGGCGTGTCTCGGGCAAAAAGACCATGACTAATACTAAACCTAATACCGCATAACCGAGCATAAAGGTGAAGTTAGCGCGCCAGTCAAAGACTTGGGTAAGCCAGCTTCCCAATAATGGCGCTAAGGCTGGCACAAAACAAATGGCACCGTTTAAGTAGCTAATCATGTGGCCGCTGCGCTCCGCGCCAAAGCGGTCACGCACCGCTGCAAATGCACACACGGAAGTCGCGCACGCGCCAAAACCTTGCAGCAAACGCGCCACCAGCATCATATCCATCGAGGTGGCGAGCCACGCCATTAAAGAACTCAGCCCATAGAGCAGTATGCCAATGACGGCTACAGGTTTGCGACCAAAGCGATCAGCCAACGGGCCAGCGAACAGCTGACCTAAGCCTAAGCTAAACATAAACCAAGTGATAGTATCCTGTACCAGCGTCGGGTTAACGTTAAAGTCCCCCGCCATATGCGGCAACGCCGGTAAATAAATATCAATCGCCATCGGGCTAAACAGCACCAGTAACACCATTAAGGCGACCAGTAAGCGATTCGATGTCGGTGAATCAGTGTGTGACATTGGTTACTCCTCTATACAGGCACGCAGTATAGTGGCTTCAGGATATGAACCATAATGGTTTATAGTAAAAGCAGTTATTCCCAAGGAGAATACCTGTAATGGATTTGGACCAGCTGCAGCGCACCGACCTTAATTTATTGGTGTGCTTACATGTATTGTTGGAAGAGTGTAATGTCACGGGCGCGGCAAAACGGCTGCATTTAAGCCAATCGGCAGTGAGTAAAAACTTAGCCCGACTTAGAGCGCAATTTAACGACCCGCTTTTTACGCGAGCGGCCCACGGGCTCAAACCCACCGTTCGAGCGCAAGCCTTACAGGCCAAATTACGCGCTTTGCTCAATGATGTTGCGGCGATGACCGAGCCGGATCACTTTCAGCCGCACTTAAGCGATCGCTGTTTTCGCTTTGCCCTCGTCGAGAGCGCCTATCCATTACTACTGCCACAGTTTATTGGCGATATGCTAGAAGCGGCCCCAGCTATCACCCTTAATACCGCCGCTTGGGATCAAACCACCTTTGATGGGCTTGCGCGAGGCAATATCGACTTTGGCATTACCGGTAAAGATTTAAATCCCGCCGATGCCATGCTGACCATGATGCCGCCCAAAGGCGTACGCTACCAAGAGCTTTGCCAAGATCACCAGTGTGTATTGATGCGCGCTGATCACCCGGCACTGAAGGGTCCATGGGATGAAGCGCGTTACCTTGGACTGCGACATGTACAGGTGAAGTGTGATGGGAATGACCGCTGGCTGTTGGACTATAAACTGGCAGAGCGTAATATTGAGCGTGACATTGCCATGTACGTGCCAGATTTCAACAGTGCGGCGAGCCTGTGTACCTATACCGACCTGGTGTTTACTTCACCAAGCCAGTTTGCGCATTATATTGCCGCGTCGCTCAATTTGGTGGTAAGGCCGTTACCGACGCCAATACCGCCGATGGCGTACACCTTGTTTTGGCATCAAAATCAAGAAAATGACCCGGGGCACCAATGGCTGAAAGCCTTGATTATTTCACGCTGTCAGCAATTTAGCCCAGCAAAATTGCAGCCTATCGCCAATCGCGCTAGGGTCTAACCCACTGGTTTTTTACGCGTGGCCGAACATGGCAAGTTCACCCCATACAAAGAAGGAAGAATAATGGACGCGACCCTTACCAAGCGTATTGAGCAGCTAAGACACTGGCTGGCTCAACACGATTATGACGCCCTACTCATCCCCCATGAAGACGAATACCTCGGTGAGTATGTGCCTGAGCACAACGAACGCCTTCACTGGGCGACCGGCTTTACCGGCTCAGCAGGCGCTGCGGTGATCACCCGCGACAAGGCAGCAATTTTTGTTGATGGCCGCTATGTGGTTCAAGTCCGTAAACAAGTCCCCGCCGGCTTGTTTGACTACTGCCACCTGATTGATGAGCCACCGGTACAATGGGCCCAGCAACAATTGCCAAAAGGTGCCAAGCTGGCTATCGACGCTCGCATGCATAGCGCTGCTTGGTACAAACGTACCCAACGCGCGCTGGATGGGGCTTTGACACTGGTGAGTGTTGAGCAAAACCCGATTGAAAGCTTGTGGGACAATCGCCCCGCCCCGCTTAATAGCCCTGCTATTTTACTGGGTGAAGAGAAAACCGGCCGCGCCAGCTTGGATAAACGTCAAACCATTGGCCAGCAGTTAGCCGATCAGAATCTTGATGCCGCGGTACTCACTCAACCCGATGCCGTCTGTTGGCTGCTCAATATCCGTGGTCGCGACATCCCACGTTTACCCGTGGTACTGACCCAAGCGATTATCAAGCAATCCGGTGACGTGACGGTGTTTATCGACCCTGACCGTCTCCCCGAAGGCTTTGCTGCACACGTGGGCCAAGGCGTGAGCGTCGCGCACCCAGACAGTCTGGTTGATGCCCTGCAAGCGCTGAGCGGTCAACGTGTATTGGTCGACCCAAACGGTGCCAATGCGTGGACACTGGATACCCTCCAACAAGCGCAAGTCACCGTGGTGGAAGCGCAAGACCCATGTGCGCTTGAAAAAGCGGCCAAGAACCCGCAAGAAATCGCCGGTATGCGTGCCTGTCACGTGCGCGATGGTGTTGCCGTGACTCGCTTTTTGGCGTGGTTTGACCGTCAAGTCGACGCCGGTGAACGCCCTGATGAAGCCGTGCTCGCAGACACCCTGTATCAATTCCGCCAACAAGACGATCAACTGGTCGACTTAAGCTTTGATACCATTTCCGCCGCCGGTGGCAATGCGGCCATGTGTCACTATAACCACAACAATCAGCCCAAACCGAGCGTGATTGAGAGCAACAACGTCTACTTGGTCGACTCAGGCGGTCAATACTATGACGGCACCACCGACATTACCCGTACCGTGCCGGTGGGCGAATGCAGCGCTGAGATCAAAAAAGCCTTCACGCTGGTGCTTAAAGGACATATTGCGCTGGCCACCGCGCTGTTCCCGAAAGGCACCTCAGGCAGCCAGCTTGATGCCTTAGCACGCCAGTATTTGTGGCAACACGGCTATGATTTTGACCATGGCACCGGTCACGGTGTCGGGCATTTCTTGGACGTGCACGAAGGTCCGCAGCGCATTTCCAAAGCGCCCAATAGCGTCGCGCTATTGCCGGGCATGGTGGTATCAAACGAGCCGGGCTACTATCGCGCCGACGCGTTTGGGATCCGGATTGAAAACCTCGAGTTGATTGAAGAAAAGCCCACCGAGGGCGACATGACGATGCTCGGGTTTGCCTCACTCACGCGTGCACCGATCGATCGTCGTTTGGTCGATGTGAGCTTACTCAGCGAGGCGGAAATCCAGTGGTGGAATCGCTATCATCAAACCGTGTGGGATGAAATCAGTCCCCACCTCGATGATCAAGACCAAGCTTGGTTAAAACAAGCGACCGCGCCGTTAAGTCGTTAAGTCGCGTCTTCACCGAGTGTAAAAAACAAAAAGCGTCCGATTGGACGCTTTTTTTATTCCCCTTTCAGGGCTTTCTCGACCGCTTTAGGCGAAAAGCCGCGCAAGGTGGTATCGCCAATGCAAATCACCGGGACACCCCGCGACCCTGTTGCCGCCAGCAGCTTCTTGCCTTTGGGCGTAGCCGTATCGACAACACGATAACGCAGCCCTTTTTTATCCAAGTAAGCTTTGGCCGCCTCACAGTGAGGACAGCGCGGACCTACATATACAGTAATACGTTTCATGCCCGCATTGTCGCTAACCCGCTGCCGTTTGTGAAGCCATTTGCGCCTGACGCGCGATATCGTAGATGTTATCCCAATCTTTCCACACCACCTCAAAACCGAGGGCACGAACGCTGGCGGCTACCTCTGCCGCGCTGCGCTCATCACTGATAGCAAACTGCTCCAATTGTGGCTCCGGGTTCGCGTAGCCGCCCGGTTGGGTTTTTGACGCCGCGGATAGGCTCGTGACCCCAAGGGGCAACACATTGTCGCGAAAGTGCGGTGACTCACGTGTCGATAGCGACAGCTCCACCTGCGGATTCCACAACCGATAGGCACAAATAAGCTGAACCAGCTGCTTGTCGGTCATCACCGATTTCGGCTGTAAGGCGCCCGCGCAAGGGCGTAAGCGTGGAAAGGATAGCGAGTAGCGACTTTGCCAGTATTGCTTTTCCAGATAATCGAGATGCTGGGCGGTAAAAAAGCTGTCGGTACGCCAGTCCTCTAGGCCAATTAATGCGCCAAGGCCGATTTTATCAACCCCTGCTTGTGCCAACCTATCTGGGGTTTGCAACCGATAGTGAAAGTCGGTTTTATTCCCGCGCTTGTGGTGTTCTCCATAGGTTGGCGCGTGGTAGGTTTCTTGGTACACCATCACCGCATCCACACCTTGTGCCACCAAGGCGCGATACGCCTCGGTATCCAGCGGCTGCACCTCCATCGCCACATGATGAAAGTATTGCTTCACCACCGGTAAGGCGCGGAGAAAATAATCGAGCCCCACCTTGGTTTCATGCTCACCGGTCACCAAGAGCACACTGTCAAAGCCCATTTTTTTTATCGCTTCACACTCGGCGGCGATTTCGGCTTCATCCAGCGTGCGCCGTTTGATTCGGTTTTCCATCGAAAAACCGCAATAGGTACACACGTTAGCGCACAAATTGGAGAGATACAGCGGAATATAAAACCCCATGGTGTAGCCAAACCGCTGCCGCGTCAGCGCCGCAGATTGCTGAGCCATGGCCTCAAGGTAGGCTTCAGCGGCAGGACTGATCAGGGCAGCGAAGTCGTCCAAATTACGCGAGGAGTTAGCCAGCGCCCGCTCGACATCTTGGCGCGTTTTGCTGTAAATCGAAAGGCGATGATGATCCCAATCGAGTGCTGCCCACCGCTCAGAAAAACTCATCACGCCTCCTTAGCGTCAAGAAACGCGGTTAAGGGGCTAGAAGCGTGGGCGTGATTATGTGAGCCCGCCAGCCCAGCGCGATACGCACAGTGTCCGGCTTCAACCGCTTGTTTAAACGCCGCGCCCATGGCAATCGGATCGCCGGCGGTGGCAATGGCAGTGTTCACCAAGACGGCATCGGCGCCCCGCTCCATCGCTAACGCCGCATCTGACGGTGCGCCAATGCCGGCATCAATGATCACCGGCACACGGGCTTGCTCGATAATGATGTCGAGAAACGCCATTGAGGCCAGCCCTTGGTTGGAGCCAATCGGTGAGCCAAGGGGCATCACCGCCGCGCATCCCACCTCTTCCAAACGCTTACACAGCACAGGATCAGCATGACAATATGGCAGCACCACAAACCCCTCATCCACAAGGGTTTTCGCCGCTTGAAGGGTTTCAATCGGGTCAGGCATCAAATATTTGGGGTCGGGGTGAATCTCCAACTTCACCCAATGCGTTCCCAATGCTTCTCGAGCAAGACGCGCGGCAAAGACCGCTTCTTGCGCATTCTTCGCACCCGAGGTATTGGGCAGCAGGTGCACACCTAGCTCGCGCAGCGGGGTTAAAATATCATCTTGTATGGCATGGACATCGACTCGCTTTAGCGCCATGGTGACCAGTTCAGTACCACTGGCCGCCAGTGACTCGGCCATGGTCTTGCGACTAGCAAACTTGCCGGTGCCGGTTAACAGTCGAGATGAAAACGTCGTATCCGCAATGGTTAACATAATTATCCTCCGGCAATCGCTTGAAAGACCGCCAAGCTATCGCCAGCGGTGAGTGACGTGGATGACCAAGCATCACGCGCAATAATGGTCTGATTTAGCGCGACCGCGACCGACTCGGCTGGCACCTTCATCTCCTCAATCAGTTGCGCGACGGTCGTGGCATTGACCTCTGTCGGCGTGTCATTAATGGTTAACTGCATCGCTTACCTCCCGCTTTGGCTGACAAACCGCACAATGCGGATCCACGGGCAGCGAAAAGTGCTGCCATGTCATGGTTTGTCCATCCAGTCGTGACAAGCGATTGGTCCTGACCGCCTGCCCTAATAACAGCTTTATTGCCTCCAGCGCTTGCGCGGTGGCCATCATGCCGACCACAGGTCCCATTACCCCGGATTCTGCACAGCGTGTGGGTTCAGAAAGCGTCACGTCTGCGAAGGCGCACGCATAACATGCGCTATGCGGTTGATAAACCAATAACTGGCCTTGCCAACCGATCGCCGCTGCGCTCACCAACGGCGTACCAGCCTCTACACAGGCTTGGTTGACCGCATGACGGGTGGCGAGATTATCACTGCAATCAAGGACCACATCCGCCATCGCTACTTCGAGCGCCAGACGCTCACCTTCTAGATAGGCATTGATGGCTCGGCACTGGCAATGTGGATTCAGCGCGACCAAGTTAGCGGCTAGCGACGCGGCTTTATCGGTGCCGATTTGCGCCTCCCGATACGCCACCTGACGCGCCAAGTTAGATAGCTCAATGTGGTCCGAGTCAGCAATCGCTAACTTACCCACGCCAGCGCCTGCAAGATAGAGGCCCGCGGTGGTTCCAAGCCCACCGGCACCGACCATTAACACGCGCGCCTTGCTAAGTGCCTGCTGCCCGCACTCTCCAACCTCCGGCAGCATGATTTGCCGGCTATAACGCAGGTATTCACTGTCCGATAGCATCACGCCCTCCTTGTTGTCTTGATGGATTAAGACAGCGATTAAATGCGTCAATGAGCGCCGCTAAATCAGGCGCTTGCGTCACGGCACGGACCACCGCAATGGCGTCCACGCCAGTGCGCCAAACGTCAGGAGCACGGTTGAGATCAATACCGCCAATCGCCACCGTCGGGAAGCGGCCATCCACAGTCGCTACCTGCTGCGCTAACGCAGAAATGCCTTGCGGCGGCTCGGCGAGCTGTTTGGTGGTAGTGGGAAAAATATGGCCGATGGCGAGATAACTGGGCGAGAGCGCAATCGCTGCAGCAAGTTGTTCGGGACTGCGTGTCGATACGCCAAGGCGCACGCCTTGTCGTGCGAGCAGGTCAAGATCCGCCTCTTGTATGTCTTGCTGGCCCAGATGAACGCCATAGGCGCCAGCCTCAAGCGCGAGCTGCCAGTGATCGTTGATAAACACCTGGGCATGGTGCGCGCGGCCCAACGCCACCGCACGCTGTACCCAATCCGCCAATTGAGGATGCCCCGGCTGCTTCACACGCAGTTGCACGGTTTTCACCCCCAAGCAAAGCAAGCGTTCGAGCAAATCCACATCGTCTACCACCGGATATAATGGGCCTATACCTTCAGACATAGATGCAAACGGGGTCAGGCTCATGACTCCACCTTATCGCTGTCCGCTACCTCAGCGCCTTGTGGTAACGAATGATGGGATTTTTGCAGGTAGAGCTCACTGCCCTTTGCTCGAAACTCTTGCGATTTTTGCTGCATGCCTGCTAACGGGTCTTCCAGCATGGTGACATCAATCGCT
Source organism: Salinivibrio sp. PR932 (assembly GCF_001996125.1). Taxonomy (NCBI): domain Bacteria; kingdom Pseudomonadati; phylum Pseudomonadota; class Gammaproteobacteria; order Vibrionales; family Vibrionaceae; genus Salinivibrio; species Salinivibrio sp. PR932. The sequence goes on from NZ_MUFM01000004.1 coordinate 136,438, forward strand.
TCGCCCGCAGCGGCATAGCCATTTTCTTTGGCATAATCGCGGACTTCTTGGCTGATCTTCATAGAGCAGAATTTTGGCCCACACATGGAGCAAAAATGCGCGACCTTGCCCGACTCTTGAGGCAGTGTTTCATCGTGATAAGCACGCGCCGTCACTGGATCTAATGCAAGGTTAAACTGATCTTCCCAGCGAAATTCAAAGCGCGCTTTGGAAATGGCGTTATCTCGCACCTGCGCGCCCGGATGTCCTTTGGCTAAGTCGGCGGCGTGCGCACACAACTTGTAAGTGATAAGCCCAGTTTTAACATCCTCTTTATTGGGCAGACCCAGATGTTCTTTGGGCGTGACATAGCAAAGCATCGCACACCCAAACCAGCCAATCATCGCCGCACCAATCCCGGAGGTGATGTGGTCGTAACCAGGCGCGATATCGGTAGTCAGCGGGCCTAAAGTATAAAAGGGCGCTTCGTGGCAATGGGTGAGCTGCTCGTCCATATTCTCTTTGATCATGTGCATGGGCACATGGCCGGGGCCTTCAATCATCACCTGCACATCGTATTCCCATGCCACCTTGGTTAGCTCGCCCAGGGTACGTAACTCACTGAACTGGGCTTCGTCGTTCGCGTCAGCTACTGAGCCTGGGCGCAATCCATCGCCTAACGACAGCGATACATCATACGCGGCACAAATCTCGCAGATTTCACGAAAATGGGTATAGAGGAAGCTTTCTTGATGATGCGCCAAGCACCATTTGGCGATAATCGACCCGCCACGCGAGACAATCCCAGTCACGCGATTGGCAGTCATGGGCACATAGTGCAAACGCACCCCAGCGTGAATGGTAAAGTAGTCGACCCCTTGCTCGGCTTGCTCTATCAAGGTATCGCGCATCACTTCCCAAGTCAGGTCTTCGGCAATGCCATTCACTTTCTCAAGCGCCTGATACATAGGCACAGTGCCAATCGGGACTGGGCTATTACGTAAAATCCACTCGCGGGTTTCGTGGATATTGCGTCCGGTCGATAAATCCATCACCGTATCCGCGCCCCAACGGGTCGCCCACACCAGTTTTTCAGTTTCTTCTTCAATGGAGGAGCTCACCGCCGAGTTACCAATATTAGCATTCACTTTCACCAGAAAGTTACGCCCAATGATCATCGGCTCCGCTTCTGGGTGGTTAATGTTGGCCGGAATAATCGCACGCCCTTCAGCAACTTCTTGGCGCACAAATTCGGGAGTGATGTTTGAGGGTAAATGCGCGCCAAAGCTTTCTCCTGGGTGCTGGCGGTTTAGCTGCTCTTCACGATACTGCTGACGTCCCATATTTTCCCGGATAGCGATAAATTCCATCTCTGGGGTGATAATGCCTTGGCGTGCGTAGTGAAGTTGGGTCACACATTGGTTAGGTTTTGCCCGACGGATAGACGGTAAGGCACTAAAGCGAAGATCATCCAAGGTTTCATCACTAAGGCGAGTCTGCGCATAGTCTGAGCTCACTGCATCAAGGAACTCTGTATCGGCACGCTCATCAATCCATGCTTTGCGCACTGGCGCTAAGCCTTGGTAAATATCGATAGCACTCTGTGGGTCAGTATAAGGCCCTGATGTGTCATAAACCCGAATGGACTCATTGGCCTCGTACTGCGGATTGTCTTTACTGCCACCCACAAAGGTCGGAGACAAATGGATTTCTCGCATCCCTACGCGAATATCGGGTCGCGATCCCTCGACATAGACTTTTTCCGAGTTGGGGTAGGTTTGCGCAGAGAGAGAATCGATAAAGGATTTGGCCTCAAGACGGGCCTGTTTACGGGTCGACATAGCATTACTCCGGTGTTCATTATGGGAATTAATGCTTGCCGGAAAACGCTGAATTGAGATGTGAGCAAACTGGCAGACGCGTACGGTCTGTGATCTGATGCATCTCTTGTTCCCTTCGCTGGTACTAACCAGATCAGGTTCAACGGATCCCACTTAACGTGGTCTCAGCCAATTGGCACTCCGACAAGTTCAACGCCAGTATAAGAAATCACCGCCGCAACAACAAGCGACGTACTAGCATGTTTTTACCTACCCAGTAATGCGTCCTAGCAGCCAAGCCCCCATCGCGGCCGCTCCTAAGCATAACGCAAGGTTGAGACCCACGTTTAACAAGGCTTTCACCGTCTCACCATGTTGAAAAAGAAGCAAGGTATCCACTGAAAAGGTCGAGAAGGTGGTGAACGCGCCCAAAAAGCCAATAGCAATCAGTTGACGCCAAGGCACTGGGGCAATCAGTTCTTGGCTCATCGCCGCTAAAAAGACACCCATCGCTAATGATCCCAGCACATTAACCATTAGGGTGCCGTAGGGAAATCCTCGACCAAACACCGCGACGCTCCACTCTGAAACTAAAAAACGCGAAGACGCCCCTAATGCGCCACCAAGTCCTACCCACAATATGCTTACCACAGGGTGCTCCTTTCGATTGGTAAAAAGTCATCATACCGCGACATGTGAACAAGAAACAGGAGGAAGAAAAAGGGAAAAGGATCAAGGGTGCTAGAAGCATAATGAGTCACATACAAAAAAAGCACCGACGATGCCGATGCTTTGATATTTGGCAGGGGTAGAGGAATTCGACCGGGCTGGCGACCCAGCCCCCAACACGCTTTTGTGTAGATTGCATGTTCACATCTACCCTTAATCGGATTACGAGAACCTTGATGATTCACATACAAAAAAAGCACCGACGATGTCGGTGCTTTGATGTTTGGCAGGGGTAGAGGGATTCGACCGGGCTGGCGACCCAGCCCCCAACACGCTTTTTTGTCGTTTGCATGTTCTCATCTATCTCTTATCGGATTACGAGAAGCTTGATGATTCACATACAAAAAAGCACCGACGATGTCGATGCTTTGATGTTTGGCAGGGGTAGAGGGATTCGACCGGGCTGGCGACCCAGCCCCCAACACGCTTTTTTGTCGTTTGTATGTTCACACCTACCCTTAATCGGCTTACGAGAAGCTTGATGATTCACATACAAAAAAGCACCGACGATGTCGATGCTTTGGTATTTGGCAGGGGTAGAGGGATTCGAACCCCCAACACGCGGATTTGGAATCCGCTGCTCTGCCAATTGGAGCTATACCCCTGTAGATAGGTGCCTATTGTAGCGATCCCGCGACAAATTACCACCACCAATTACTCTTCAGACGTTTGATCGCTTATTTATAAAGCAAATCGCCCCAACGCCCCAATAACAAAAAACCCCAGCTTTTCAGCTAGGGCTTCTAAAGTAGTGGCGGAGTGGACGGGAGTCAACGCGCACTGCAAGTGCCGCGACCAAGACGTCTGGCTCAGGGGAGCTTAAATGCAAAAAACCCCAGCTTCTCAGCTAGGGTTTCTAAAGTAGTGGCGGAGTGGACGGGACTCGAACCCGCGACCCCCGGCGTGACAGGCCGGTATTCTAACCAACTGAACTACCACTCCGCACCNGGACGGGAGTCAACGCGCACTGCAAGTGCCGCGACCAAGACGTCTGGCTCAGGGGAGCTTAAATGCAAAAAACCCCAGCTTCTCAGCTAGGGTTTCTAAAGTAGTGGCGGAGTGGACGGGACTCGAACCCGCGACCCCCGGCGTGACAGGCCGGTATTCTAACCAACTGAACTACCACTCCGCACCAATTCTGTATGATTAAAGGCTTATATCTCTTTGCTTTAATCAATTGTATTCAAAGCCTGGCGATGTCCTACTCTCACATGGGGAGACCCCACACTACCATCGGCGCTGCTTCGTTTCACTACTGAGTTCGGCATGGAATCAGGTGGGTCCAAAGCGCTATGGTCGCCAAGCAAAATTTTGTCTGGAACAAAATTTAACGCACTTCAGTGCGGCCCGTCAGGGTCAAATACAAGGATGTATTTGATAAATTCGTTCCTAAATCTAGAAAGCTGTTCGTTCTCGCCACAATCAACTGGCTTTATTCGAGTCCAACCCAAAACCTCTTGGGTGTTGTATGGTTAAGCCTCACGGGCAATTAGTACAGGTTAGCTCAACGCCTCACAGCGCTTACACACCCTGCCTATCAACGTTCTAGTCTAGAACAACCCTTTAGAGAGCTCGAAGCTCTAGGGATGACTCATCTCGGGGCCAGCTTCGCGCTTAGATGCTTTCAGCGCTTATCTGAGAGAGCTCGAAGCTCTAGGGATGACTCATCTCGGGGCCAGCTTCGCGCTTAGATGCTTTCAGCGCTTATCTGTGCCGAACTTAGCTACCGGGCAATGCGTCTGGCGACACAACCCGAACACCAGCGGTTCGTCCACTCCGGTCCTCTCGTACTAGGAGCAGCTCCCCTCAATCATCCAACGCCCACGGCAGATAGGGACCGAACTGTCTCACGACGTTCTAAACCCAGCTCGCGTACCACTTTAAATGGCGAACAGCCATACCCTTGGGACCGACTTCAGCCCCAGGATGTGATGAGCCGACATCGAGGTGCCAAACACCGCCGTCGATATGAACTCTTGGGCGGTATCAGCCTGTTATCCCCGGAGTACCTTTTATCCGTTGAGCGATGGCCCTTCCATTCAGAACCACCGGATCACTATGACCTACTTTCGTACCTGCTCGAGCCGTCACTCTCGCAGTTAAGCGGGCTTATGCCATTGCACTAACCTCACGATGTCCGACCGTGATTAGCCCACCTTCGTGCTCCTCCGTTACTCTTTGGGAGGAGACCGCCCCAGTCAAACTACCCACCAGGCACTGTCCTCACCCCRGATAAYGGGGCTAAGTTAGAACATCAAACATACAAGGGTGGTATTTCAAGGATGGCTCCACGACAACTGGCGTCGCCGCTTCAAAGCCTCCCACCTATCCTACACATGTAGGCTCAATGTTCAGTGCCAAGCTGTAGTAAAGGTTCACGGGGTCTTTCCGTCTAGCCGCGGGTACACAGCATCTTCACTGCGATTTCAATTTCACTGAGTCTCGGGTGGAGACAGCGTGGCCATCATTACGCCATTCGTGCAGGTCGGAACTTACCCGACAAGGAATTTCGCTACCTTAGGACCGTTATAGTTACGGCCGCCGTTTACCGGGGCTTCGATCAATGGCTTCTCTTGCGATAACCACATCAATTAACCTTCCGGCACCGGGCAGGCGTCACACCGTATACGTCATCTTTCGATTTTGCACAGTGCTGTGTTTTTAATAAACAGTTGCAGCCACCTGGTATCTGCGACTGCCCATAGCTCCATCCGCAAGGGACTTCACCGCGGGCAGCGTACCTTCTCCCGAAGTTACGGTACCATTTTGCCTAGTTCCTTCACCCGAGTTCTCTCAAGCGCCTTGGTATTCTCTACCCGACCACCTGTGTCGGTTTGGAGTACGGTTGCTACTTACCTGAAGCTTAGAGGCTTTTCCCGGAAGCATGGCATCAATGACTTCACCACCTTGGTGGCTCGACATCGTGTCTCGGCCTTGATTTCCCGGATTTGCCTAAGAAATCAGCCTACGCACTTGAACCTGGACRACCATCGCCAGGCCCACCTAGCCTTCTCCGTCCCCCCATCGCAGTAAGCAGCAGTACGGGAATATTAACCCGTTTCCCATCGACTACGCCTTTCGGCCTCGCCTTAGGGGCCGACTTACCCTGCCCCGATTAACGTTGGACAGGAACCCTTGGTCTTCCGGCGAGGAGGTTTTTCACCCCCTTTATCGTTACTCATGTCAGCATTCGCACTTGTGATACCTCCAGCATGCCTCTCAGCACACCTTCAACAGCTTACACAACGCTCCCCTACCCAATANTCGACTACGCCTTTCGGCCTCGCCTTAGGGGCCGACTTACCCTGCCCCGATTAACGTTGGACAGGAACCCTTGGTCTTCCGGCGAGGAGGTTTTTCACCCCCTTTATCGTTACTCATGTCAGCATTCGCACTTGTGATACCTCCAGCATGCCTCTCAGCACACCTTCAACAGCTTACACAACGCTCCCCTACCCAATATCCATAAGGACATTGCCGCAGCTTCGGTGTATCGCTTAGCCCCGTTACATCTTCCGCGCAGGCCGACTCGACCAGTGAGCTATTACGCTTTCTTTAAATGATGGCTGCTTCTAAGCCAACATCCTGGCTGTCTGAGCCTTCCCACATCGTTTCCCACTTAGCGATAACTTTGGGACCTTAGCTGGCGGTCTGGGTTGTTTCCCTCTCCNCATTGCCGCAGCTTCGGTGTATCGCTTAGCCCCGTTACATCTTCCGCGCAGGCCGACTCGACCAGTGAGCTATTACGCTTTCTTTAAATGATGGCTGCTTCTAAGCCAACATCCTGGCTGTCTGAGCCTTCCCACATCGTTTCCCACTTAGCGATAACTTTGGGACCTTAGCTGGCGGTCTGGGTTGTTTCCCTCTCCACGACGGACGTTAGCACCCGCCGTGTGTCTCCCGGATAGTACTTACTGGTATTCGGAGTTTGCAAAGGGTTGGTAAGTCGGGATGACCCCCTAGCCTTAACAGTGCTCTACCCCCAGTAGTATTCGTCCGAGGCGCTACCTAAATAGCTTTCGGGGAGAACCAGCTATCTCCGAGTTTGATTGGCCTTTCACCCCTAGCCACAGGTCATCTCCTAACTTTTCAACGTTAGTGAGTTCGGTCCTCCAGTTGATGTTACTCAACCTTCAACCTGCCCATGGCTAGATCACTCGGTTTCGGGTCTAATGCTAGCAACTGKACGCCCAGTTAAGACTCGGTTTCCCTACGNTTTCGGGGAGAACCAGCTATCTCCGAGTTTGATTGGCCTTTCACCCCTAGCCACAGGTCATCTCCTAACTTTTCAACGTTAGTGAGTTCGGTCCTCCAGTTGATGTTACTCAACCTTCAACCTGCCCATGGCTAGATCACTCGGTTTCGGGTCTAATGCTAGCAACTSKACGCCCAGTTAAGACTCGGTTTCCCTACGGCTCCCCTATGCGGTTAACCTTGCTACTAACATTAAGTCGCTGACCCATTATACAAAAGGTACGCGGTCACCCCACGAAGAGGCTCCCACTGCTTGTACGTAGACGGTTTCAGGTTCTATTTCACTCCCCTCACAGGGGTTCTTTTCGCCTTTCCCTCACGGTACTGGTTCACTATCGGTCAGTCAGGAGTATTTAGCCTTGGAGGATGGTCCCCCCATGTTCAGACAAGATATCACGTGTCCCGTCCTACTCGWTTTCACGRCTAAGGCGTTGTCGGTTACGGGGCTATCACCCTTTATTGCCAGGTTTTCCAACCTGTTCACCTAACGCCTAAGCCGCTTAAGGGCTGCTCCGGGTTCGCTCGCCGCTACTGCCGGAATCTCAATTGATTTCTTTTCCTTCGGGTACTTAGATGTTTCAGTTCCCCGAGTTCGCCTCTTAGCGCTATGTATTCACGCTAAGATACCTGTCGGGTACTTAGATGTTTCAGTTCCCCGAGTTCGCCTCTTAGCGCTATGTATTCACGCTAAGATACCTGCTTATGCAGGTGGGTTTCCCCATTCGGAAATCCCAGACTCAAATGGCTTTTACTGCCTTATCTGGGCTTATCGCAAGTTAATACGTCCTTCATCGCCTCTGACTGCCAAGGCATCCACCGTCTACGCTTARTCACTTAACCATACAACCCCAAAAGGTCTTGCTTATTTACTTTCACTTTTAAAAAGTGAAAACAAACGGTTTAAACAACTAAGGTTTTGTTTTTGCCGGACTCAAAATAGAGACTTTGCTTATTACTAAGACAAAGCCCAAGCACACTTGATTGTGTGAGTGACATTTCTGTCACTGATTGAGAACTTTACTGTCATTCTTTAAGAATGACTTGTCAGCTTTCCAGATTGTTAAAGAGCATGTCGTTTATTGCTAAATAAACCACGTTCTAAAGATTCTTAAGCAAAAACCTTTAAAGCGTGGTGGGCGATACCGGGCTCGAACCAGTGACCCCCTCCTTGTAAGGGAGGTGCTCTCCCAACTGAGCTAATCGCCCANTGAGAACTTTACTGTCATTCTTTAAGAATGACTTGTCAGCTTTCCAGATTGTTAAAGAGCATGTCGTTTATTGCTAAATAAACCACGTTCTAAAGATTCTTAAGCAAAAACCTTTAAAGCGTGGTGGGCGATACCGGGCTCGAACCAGTGACCCCCTCCTTGTAAGGGAGGTGCTCTCCCAACTGAGCTAATCGCCCACAATATAGTGGTGGGTTGTACAGGATTCGAACCTGTGACCAATTGATTAAAAGTCAACTGCTCTACCAACTGAGCTAACAACCCAAGTGGCGTCCCATAGGGGAGTCGAACCCCTGTTACCGCCGTGAAAGGGCGGTGTCCTAGGCCTCTAGACGAATGGGACGCATCGATATGTTTGGGAACATATCCTCTTTAATACTTCAACCTATACAATCTGTGTGAACACTCGCAAGAATAGCGTCAGTAAGGAGGTGATCCAGCCCCAGGTTCCCCTAGGGCTACCTACAATCTGTGTGAACACTCGCAAGAATAGCGTCAGTAAGGAGGTGATCCAGCCCCAGGTTCCCCTAGGGCTACCTTGTTACGACTTCACCCCAGTCATGAACCACACCGTGGTAAACGCCCTCCCGAAGGTTAAGCTATCTACTTCTGGTGCAGCCCACTCCCATGGTGTGACGGGCGGTGTGTACAAGGCCCGGGAACGTATTCACCGCAGCATTCTGATCTGCGATTACTAGCGATTCCGACTTCATGGAGTCGAGTTGCAGACTCCAATCCGGACTACGACAAACTTTAAGGGATTCGCTTAACATCGCTGTCTCGCTGCCCTCTGTATCTGCCATTGTAGCACGTGTGTAGCCCTACTCGTAAGGGCCATGATGACTTGACGTCGTCCCCACCTTCCTCCGGTTTATCACCGGCAGTCTCCCTGGAGTTCCCGACATTACTCGCTGGCAAACAAGGATAAGGGTTGCGCTCGTTGCGGGACTTAACCCAACATTTCACAACACGAGCTGACGACAGCCATGCAGCACCTGTCTCAG
>NZ_MUFM01000040.1:0-24652 GCF_001996125.1 Salinivibrio sp. PR932
CGTATTATGTGTTAGGTTATCATTTTATAATAATTGTTTTAATATGATAATTTTATCATTTAAAGGATAGAACACCCCTCCTGAATGAAAACTGAACAAAAAAAGATTGCAGCAGGGTTAGTGTTTCTAAATGAAGAAGCAGGGTGAAATGATAAGAAAAAACATTACGTTATATTTTTTAGGACTATGTTCAGGTTATGTTCAGAAAAGTAATGTACGCCAGTTGAGAGGTAGTTATTACTAGTCACTCCCAAGCAATAAAGTGAAATGTATGAAAGTGTACACTTTTCAGTTTAACCCGCGTTTATTCAAACTAAACTCAACAATCTCGAGGCTCAAATTTCCAAGCCTATTTGATGATTATTACAAAGCTTAGGATAAGTCAAACAGTCTCATTTTTTCAATAATTAGCTCATATGCGCGTTGAAAAACAGGGCCTTTAGCGCCTTTCTGGCTTGTTAACAATACACAAGGCCAAAGTACTTCTTGCGCAGAAAATCCGCTACCTGTTATCTTAATGATCTTGTCGTCAACAAACGGTGACGCTAAGTGATCGGGTAAGATAGTCCAAGCATCGGGTGTTCTGTTTAAACATTCAACCATCATATTCACTTCTGTAAAACTACAGTAAAAAGGACTTAAAATTGTCAAATCCTCTAATTCTGATGCTAAGAAACTCTCTAAAATAAACTGTGGCTTTACTTGAAGGTAAGACCTTGTATAGGAATAACTTTCACCTATCTTAGGCTTATTTACATATAGTGAACATGCAATCTGACCTAGCGTGAGTGCATCGAGCCCATCTTTTGGTTTCGCCCGATTAGATAGAATTTGTATACTCATATCAATAACTTGGTCACTCAAGTCATGAATGGCCTTAGTTTTATTCTGACATAATAAATTAATTTTAGACGATGGAAACTCTACAAGAAGTTGATGTCTGACCTCAACAATCACCTGGCGAGGAATCGTAGTATCATAGGAAATCGTCAGAGATCCTTCTATACCATGAAAAATACCATCAGCCAAACTCTGAATCTCTTTTTGTTGTTCAAGCAATAATTTACTGTAATTATAAATTTCTTTTGCCTCGTCTTTGAGTACCGGAAGCTTTCTATCACGATTAAAGAGATCGACGCCTAACTCTATTTCCAGGTAGCTCACGAGCTGATGAACAGATGATTTATCTTTCTTTATCCTGCGTGCTGCTGCGCTAAAGGAGCCACATTCCACTACCGCAACGAAAGCTTCTACTTGCTCAAACGTAAACATTGTCATTTCTACCGCCAGTCCGATGTTTGGATAATCCCAACATAACAGAGGTGCATTCATCGGAAAAGTGCGTAAGGCTTATCCCAATTGGGAAGTAGTAGGCACAGAGATGAGACTGCCGAGGGTTATTAACTAATGAAAAATACATCAAGACCAGAGCACATTAGTAATGATAGAAAGGGAATAGCTAAATGGTTTAGCTTGGCTGTATTACTGATAGCACAAATTGGAACCATGGGTGACAACTCTGGCCTCTCTGTTGCGACCGAGTCCTTAATCAGTGAGTTAGGTGCTTCAGTCTCGGACATCGCCTTTGCTAATGCTATGTATCCCATGATTGCAGGGGCATGCATGGTCGCAGGAGGAATGCTAGGTTTAATCTGGGGATGGAAGCGCCTGTTTCAAGTGGGCGCTCTGCTTCTTTGCACTTCTGAAATCATTGCATCCTACACTGATAGCATCCAAGTATTTATTTTTATAGCAAGAGTCTTGTCTGGCTTTGGAGCCAGCTTTCTAATTCCTGCTGTATTAGGACTAATCGCTGGGATATACACAGATAAAAAGGATAGAGCTATTGCATTTGGCGCGGTAGCGGCTGCTTTAGGGCTTGCTAACACTGGTGCTCCGCTAATATTTGGGCTTCTAATCGACAGGTTTAATTATCGTGTTGCGTTTGAGTTTCTTGCTGTTTGGTTTGGGATAGTATTTTTGTTAGGTTTCTTTCTTGACAAGGTTGAAAATCAGAAAGAAAAAATAAGTTTTGATTTTATAGGAAGTATACTCGCTTCAACAGGGCTAATCTCTTTTATTTTTGGATTATTAAAAATTCCCGAGTGGGGCGTGCTCTCACCGTTATTACCAAACATACATATTTTGGGTATTAGCCCTACGTTACCTCTAGTGGCCTTCGGTATTGCTGTTTTATTTATTTTAATCAAATGGGAGGAGAAGTTTGAAATAAAAAACGGTTCCTGCTTAGTGCCAAAGTCATTCATATCATCTCCTCAGCTCAAAGATGGACTTTACATGTGTGGCATAGTCTTTTTTGTCTTAGGGGCTTATATTTTAATTGGAATTACCTATTGCCAGTTGGTTGCTGGGTACAGTGCTACTGATACCGCAATGTTACTCTCGGTATTTTCTATTGCTATGTTATTCACTTCACTTATCACCCCCACTAAATTCGCTAATATATCTTCTAGAAAACTATGTATAATAGGGATTTATTTATGTTTTTTTGCTGCATTATCTGGCGCTCTAGGCACTGAAACCGATTCAGTCAATGTCATCTTTTATGGGTCTTCCTTATTTACAGGTCTTGGCTGTGGCATTATCGCTTCCCAAGCATCACTGATTGTGACCGCTGCGGTCAACCAAAGAGACGCTATTCAATCTGGAGGTGTACAAGCAACCTCTCGGAATATAGGGCAAACTATTGGTATTGCAGTTCTTGGTAGTGTTTTAATGTTTTCACTAACAAGCACAGTGAAGTCTGACACAGAAAATAGTGAAATAATCAGCAGTAAGACCAAAGAGCAAATAGAAGGCATATCATATATTCCTTTCTCTAGTGATAAAGATTTTTATACGCTTATATCAGAAAATATCACGCAAGAGAAAGACTACCCTGAATTAGTTAACATTAATAAAGAAGCAAGAAAGTCATCTGCTCAATTATCTTGGTTAGTTCTTTCAATAATATGTTTGATTAGCACTTTCACTTTAACAAAAAACATCCCTGACTATTCACTGTCAAAGCGTAAATCATAAGAAGAGGTTATCAAAATGTGCACACAAATATCAATTAAAACATTAAATGACGATATTATAACTGGACGAACAAACGAGTTCGGTCAATATTACAGAAACAATATCAGTTTTTTCCCGAGAAACTACGAAGTTCCAAACGTTGCCATTGGAAAGTGTACTAATAATTACAAATCAAAATATGCAGTTATTGGCTGTAATGTAGGAGACTTGTTCGGTAAAGAAGCGTCTTGTCTTAGTTTTTTATGCGATGGAATGAATGAAGAAGGATTATCTGCGGGAGTGCTATATTATCCTAAAATGGCAACATATGATATTGTAGATTCAGCCACAGAAAAAATGATTGATATACTCGCTGCACCTTATTTGATCTTATCTCAATGTAAAAACGTTGCCGAGGCTAGAGAATATGTGGAATACCACCAGGGGAAATTTGTAGTTCTAACTGGCACCGAATATCCTGGACACTTCTTATTTATCGATAGAGAAGGTGACGCAGCAGTCTTCGAGCCTGATCAAAAGGGTCGTATAGAAATAAAAGCGTCAAATGGTATTATGACTAATAGTCCTCAATATGAATGGCATCTAAAAAATCTAGGGGCATATTCAAACATTCAACAATTTGATACAGAAGACTCTGTTCTTCGAAACCTTGATGGTAGCTCTGTATTATCTCATGGCACATGCGGCGCTTTCGGTTTACCCGGTGATACATCGCCTAATTCACGTTTTATAAAAGCAAATTACTTAGCTAGTGCAAGCACTAAATCAAATGTCGTGACTGCAGAAGATGGTGTTCTTCGCCTTATTCGAATATTCAATAACTTTGATATTATTCCGGGAATGGCATTAAAGCGTTTACCTCAGAAAAAAAATGAAGAAGAAGCAAGCGGAGAGGTTCCCAACACAGCAGTAGATAATGCCGTTGAAACTGATTTTGAAAATACGGTTTCAGCTCATACAGATCACACGATTGTCAAAGACCTTACTAATCTCAAACTTTACTATAAAGACTGGGCAAACCAGTCAATACGGTATGTCAGCTTTGACGATTACAATCTTGATGGAAGCGAACTTCTAACGATCAAGATGGTAGAAGATCAATCGTTAAAAGCACAGAAAGTCATTATGAAGTAACCAAATAAAAATTAAGAGGAGGGGTTGAGCCCCTCCCCTAATTATTTTACAACCTGTTCAAATTTAAACCAAAACCATTCATTGTACAATGGCCGATTGTATTGCTTCCAGTTGCTGATTTTGTACTTGGATTTTCTCATCATTCAAGACCTGTTTGAGGCTTTGATGATCTGATCGCGGCTCGGATGATAAGTTCAATGATTTAGGAAACAACGCCGGTCAGGCCCATAGTCAATGCCTAAATCTATCTGTAGAGCTGTTTTTAATCTGCATCTAGAACATTGATATGGCGAGCTTATTTTATTATACTCAACATCCTGCGCACCCATATGATTAGCAAATTCTTCACCTTGTTACGTATCGCTGACTAGAATTAGTGCTATACATCCTGTTTAACGAGTGAGCGAGCCTTGCTGAGTTTATGTCGACGCCCTGTTGTACGCGTGCTGTTGGTGATACTGCTGTTGGGAATGACCGGCTTGGTCCATGCGGCTACGCCAACTGTGCGTTTAGTCACGCTAGAATACCCGCCCTATATTCAGACTTCAGACGGCTCCCTTGATGGTGTGGCGGTACGAGTTGTCCGCCAAACTTTTGCCAAGCTCGGTTATGAGGTAGAAATTGAAGTACTGCCATGGGCGCGAGCACTCTATCAAGTCCGAACCGGCTTAGCGGATGGTATATTCACCATATTCAAAACGTCAGAGCGCGAAGCCTTTCTCGATTACTCTCAGCAGGTTTTATTCCAGCAAGGGATCCGCTTAGTTCATCGCCACGATGTCAGTGTCTCTGAAGATACCATTCAATCGTTTAATTTTAGCGCATACTCCGTCTGCGTGATCAATCAAGTCAGTTACGGCAGCCGAATGGATGCTGCCTTGGCACAAAATCATTTCGATCAGGTTTTCCGCCTAACTCGCGCGCCACAGTGCCTTCGGATGTTGGAAAGTGGCCGAGCACGCCTGTGGCTCAGCAACCATTTTGGTGCACGCGCGCTGATTAATCAGCTTAATATGAAGGATGTTGTCGAGATCAACCCCCATCCTATTGAAGACACCCCCAGTTACATTGCCTTCTCTAAAGTGCAAGGGCTATCAGCTCTACGCGACCAATTTGATCACGCGTTAGCAGACATGAAAGCCACCGGAGAGTATCAAGCCATCATTGATGACTTTTTTAATGATTAATCGCTGACATTCCCGCACAAGGTTTTAAAAGCGACTGACAAACGCTTGACAGATTGTTCTCCCGACATCGCTACATTCTGTGCCATCTGAACAAGCAGCATTAAGGCACACTATGAAACCTATCGCTCTCACTCTCCTACTTACACTGGGTCTCACTACTCAGGCGGTGGCGAAAGAAAAAACCAATATCTCGGCGGGTCTTGCCGTCGACCAACAACTGAGTGCAGTCCTAGAAGTCGACGATCAATACCGTTTTACCCTTGGCAATGACGGCACCGCATTTGATTACCTTTTTCAACACGGCACGTTTGATAATCCCGATATCCCGGTTGATTGGTATGTGGGAGCCGGTGGATGGGCCGAGTGGGATGATGATTATGGTGTTCGTTTACCGGTTGGACTCGATTGGGCCATCACCAAACAAATCAGTGCTTACGGTCAGGTGCATCCAGAAGTCAATTTCCACGATGGTCCAGAACTGCAACTTGGCGGCGCGCTGGGCGTAACCTACGCGTTTTAGATAGATCCATTCTCATCACGCCAAATCATGCATACAAGCGAGCCTTATCAAGGCTCGCCGTATTTTTAGGAGTGATTTATCCATCGGCTATGGCATCCGGCATGAAGAAAATATGTCATTATCGGGCTGATAGACACGTGTTTCTATGTCCATCACGCCAAGTAACGAATGAAAGATATTATCGTGAGAGTAATGGCCAGCCTCCATCGCCTTTTCACGCAAACAAGAGGCGTTGATAGACTTGGCTTGCTTAAATCCATCAGAGAGCCATACCATCAACGGCACTTTCTTCTGGTAATCAGGGGCGAAACGATAAGGAAGACCATGCAAGTAAACCCCATTCTCCCCCAATGATTCACCATGATCAGAGACATACATCATCGCGGTGTTATACTGATCGCTTTTCTCTTTTAATGTTTCAATCACTTTGCTCAACACATAGTCCGTATAGCGGATGGTGTTGTCGTAGCTGTTGATGATAGTTTCTCTTTCACAGTTTTCGATATCTGAGCGCGCACAGTCAGGCTGGAAATACGCCATGTCTTTAGGGTAACGCTGAAAGTACGTTGGACCATGACTACCAATAAGATGTAAAAATATCATACGATTACCTTTCATCTCGTCGATATCTTTACCAATACTTTCAACAAGAGCCATGTCGTAGCATGTACTACCATTACAGAACTTATTATTTCCGCGCCTATCGATCTCTATATATTTTACATTTTTAGCCACACCTTTATCGCCACCATCATTATCTTTCCAAAGCACATCAACCCCAGCGCGTTTTAATACATCAAGAACATTATCTTGATGTTCAGCGATATCACGATCAAATGTATGATGTGATAAATTTGAAAACATACAAGGAACGGAAATTGCCGTTGCCGTGCCACATGAATCGACATCCTGAAATGAAATAATACCCTGCTCAGCGGTATAAGGGTTGGTTTTTCTACCATAACCGTTGACCTGATAGTTTTGACTACGTGCGGTTTCACCAACAACGAAGATAAATACACTAGGCTTATCCAATGACTGATGAATTGCTAAGTCTGATTGCTTCGCATCTTCGCCCAGCTTTACGTAAGGTATCGGCGACGAAAAGTATTGATCTTTCACATAACCAGAGAGACTATAGACATATTGTGTCGGTATAATCAATTTTCTAAGGTAGCTATTATTTCTACCTACGGATGCATAGTCTTGATAGTAAAAAACAAATATAATCGCAAGAGAAATTAACGATACGATGATGGATATTAGCTTATCTCGTAATAAAGGCAGCCACATTTTTCCGGCTGGCTGAATGGTGCAGCGCATTATAAAAATAGCGGGAGTCACACCAATGGCCAGCACCCAAACAAGTGCATAAAAACTTAAATATGCGCTTGCCTCTCCGGCATCTGTTTCGACAATATTAGTTATCATATCTTTATCAAACATGACACCATAATTGTACTCAGCGTAACACACCATGCTTGAGAGGATCACTAAAATAACAAAAAAGGGCTTAGTTATTCTCGGCCAAGAGAATAACGAAAAAATAATGTTTAAAGCAAAGAATAAGAACAGAGGGATAGAAATAACAAAGCCCGCCTTCACCTCTTCAATTGATGAAAAAATACTTTTCAACTCTTTATAAAAGGTAACATTCATCACAACAGAAAAATAGATTGCAACCAATGCAGTAAACATCGTGATGCTTATGCCGCTTTTATTATTATAACTTTTTCTCATTTTATATTTACCGCACATGACACCCACACAAACAGGGCGAGAAAAATTGAAACAAACACGGCAGATGAACCAATATCCTTTGCCTTCTTACTGACTACATGCCACTCATCACCAATACGATCGATCGCGGCCTCAATGGCTGAGTTTACTAACTCAGCAATAAGGACAAGCCCTAAACTCGCTACCATTAGAATGCGCTCGGTCGAGGTGACTGGAATAAAGTAGGCTGTGATCATAAGAACAAAAGCAATCACACTTTCTTGCCGAAATTCCGCTTCAGACTTCCACGCCGACTTTAACCCCATCACTGAATAACCTGCCGCATCTATCATTCGATAAATGCCGGTTTTTCCTAGTTTCATGTTATTTTTACTGTCTGGTTATTTGAGAAGCGCTTAAATATATAGGAAGGCGTTTAAATACTCTGTCCATACTTTGTATGGCTGTGTCATCGTTTGTCGATCATAGTGAGAGTTGGCGAGCAATATGAACAACATCATTTCATCTAAATAAACGGGCAATATATCTATTAATCTAGCCAGGCTCACTCAACAATAGTAAGTGGATACAATAAGTATCCAGTGTAAAGTCGCTGTCATCCAAAGATGAGGTTAGATCGTAGTCATAGCCGTAACCCTCAAATAAGGACGCGACATGCTCTCATTTTTAAAGCCGAATCCGGTTAAAAAGCTTAAAAAGCAGTACGAAGCTAAGCAACAACAAGCCTTTCAGGCGCAGCGAAACGGCGACATCCGTGGTTATTCACTGCTCACCGAAGAAGCAGAAAAGATTGACCAACAAATCAAAGAATTGGAAAACAACGCTTAGCCATTTGAGACATGGCTAAACTGCCGTTTTACCAAGCGTTGGTACAGAGGGCAGCGTGCCAGCAGGTAGGTATGGCTGCCTACATCAACAAGCTTGCCTTGATCCATCACGACAATGCGGTCAGCATGCTGAATGGTCGATAAGCGGTGAGCGATAATCAAGGTAGTGCGGTCACGCATTAAAGCCGCCAAGCCTTGCTGCACCGCATGCTCACTTTCGCTATCAAGGGCACTGGTGGCTTCATCGAGCAATAAAATTCGTGGATCCTTGAGAATCGCGCGGGCAATCGCAATTCGCTGTCGTTGGCCGCCCGAAAGCCGCACGCCTCGCTCACCTAAAAAGCTGTGATAACCATCCGGTAATTGCTGAATAAAGGCATCAGCGTGCGCTTGAATCGCCGCCTCTTTGACGGCGTGCTCACTGGCGCCTGGCCTGCCGTAGCGAATATTGCCTATTACATCATCGCTAAACAGAGCGGGTTGTTGTGGCACCAGTGCCATTTGTTGGCGCAACGCTTGCGGGGATAAGCGACGAATATCTTGCCCGCCCAGCCTAATCGCACCTGACTGCGGATCATAAAAGCGTTGCAGTAATTCAAATACGGTAGTTTTCCCCGCTCCCGACGGTCCGACTAAGGCGACGACTTCACCGGGCCGAATCACAAGGTTCAACGCATCAATCGCTGCTTGATGAGGACGCGTGGGATAATGAAAATGCACCGCTTCAAAGCGAATATCGTTGCTTAATGATTGGGCATCGACACTCGGCGAGGTGGCGGGAGTGCAAATATGGCTTTGCACGTGCAACAGTTCCACCAAGCGCTCCGTCGCGCCTGCCGCGCGCTGCAACTCCCCCATCACTTCCGACAAGGTAGCCATCGAAGAGGCAACCATGATGGCGAAAAACACAAACGCACCCAGATCCCCTGCTGACATAGTACCTTGAATCACATCGCGACCGCCAACCCACAACATGCCAGTAATGGCGCTGAACACAATCACGATCACGCCGGAAATAAGAATGGCTCGTTGTTTGACGCGCTCGCGTCCGATCTGATAGGCGCGCTCCACCTCTTGACCAAATGCGGCTTTGGCGTGATCTTCTACCGCGAAGCTTTGCACGGTTTTAATATTGGTGATGGCTTCACCGGCGTAGCTGCCTACATCCGCCATCGAATCTTGGCTTTGCCGCGACAACGCTCGCACACGACGGCCATAAATCAAAATCGGCACCAGAATAAAGGGCACGGAGGCCAGCACAATCAAGGTCAGTTTAATATTGGTGGCAAACAGCATGATGATGGCGCCCACACACATCAGTGCACTGCGCATCGCCATGGAGAAGGAGGAGCCGATGATGTTTTGCAGCAAGCTGGTATCTGTGGTGATCCGCGACATGATTTCGCCACTGCCGTGGGTTTCAAAATAGCTCGGATGTAGGCCAATCACATGATCAAACACCGCTTGGCGAATATCGGCACTGACCCGTTCACCCACCGATGACACCAGATAGAACCGGAAAAAGGTGCCGATCGCGATCAATACCGTGATCAGCAAAATAAACTGGACCGCGTTCCCCAGCTCAACCAGTGATTGCTGTGCAAAGCCTTGGTCGATCAAAAGGCGAACGCCGTGTCCGACCGAGAGCGTCAATGACGCGGTAAACACCAAGGCCAGCAATGCCGCGCTCACTTGCCAGCGATAAGGGCGAATAAACGCGATGAGTTCCCACAGAACCGTCAGATTTTTACTGTTGCGACTTGAGGAAGATGGCGTCGAGGCGGCGCGCGTTAAAGCGGAATTAGCCATAAGCTCTACTTAGTGCTGTCCTTGCACATTTAGGGGCGAGTGAGCAGGATCATTAACTCGCGATTGTCGTTGATAAGCGCATCGATGGTGCATGCATCTAACTCCTCTAAAAAAGCTTGTTTGGCTTTCACCATATGATTGCACGACACATCAAACAAGCGTATCACCTCGGTAATGTTGGTAAGCTCACCCTCTGGCAACGACGCCAGAAAAATCAAGGTGCGAAGTCCGTAATCTGTAAAGCGGTTTCGTTGCACGCATTCAATCATTCTGTCCACACTCTCGCGCGTCAGCCGCGCCTATTCAAACACAACTTCGCGAACTTGGCGTTCCTGACGAACAGTTCCACTATGAGTGCTTTGGGCCACACAAGGCCTTGTAGTGCTTTATTAAGCTAGGGTTATTCAGCTTTTTAGAACAAGATGCTCAATCTTACGCCGTGTTCGCACGGCGTTTTTGTTTCTACACTGCACCTATTGTTCAGTGTCACCGCTGTTCAACATCGAATCAGTGAGGAGAAGCATTATGATTACAGTACGTCATGCCAGCGAGCGCGGTCAGGCCAACTTTGGCTGGCTACAAAGCCGCCATACTTTTTCATTTGGTAGCTATTACGATCCTCATCATATGGGCTTCTCTGCACTGCGTGTGATCAATGATGATATCGTCTCGCCTGCCGCAGGCTTTGATACTCACGGACACCGTGATATGGAAATCATCAGTCTGGTGCTGGAAGGGGAAATAGAGCACAAAGACAGCCAAGGCAACCGACAAACCCTACCCGCTGGTGAGTTCCAGCTGATGTCGGCTGGGCGCGGTATTTATCATAGCGAGTATAATGCATCGTCAACCCAAGCCTTGCGCTTTCTGCAAATTTGGATTGAGCCCAATGAGCAAGGCGGAGAGCCGGGTTATCAGCAAAAAGACTTTGGCAAGCAGGCTGGCTTTACCGTTATCGCGACCCCCACAGGGGAAGATGGCACCTTACGCATCAAACAAGATGCACGTTTGCTACAGCTGATTCTACCGCCCAGTGAATCGGTTACCTTGCCTTTGGAGGCAGGGCGCCATGCCTATGTACATCAAGTCGCGGGCACGCTCGACGTTGAAACGACATCTCTGGCTCCCGGCGATGGCGCAAAGATTGAAGATATCCATCACGTAACCTTTAGCAATAAGGGCAACGAAACCAGCCAAGCACTGGTGTTTGATCTCCCCTAACGCGCGGGTTCAGGCGCTCTGGCCTGCCGGTCTATTTGCGCGGCAGGCCTTACTCTGTGTACACTGCGCCCTTTCTTCATATATGAGAGGTTGAATGCTCACTCTATCGAATAAAGTGGCAATTCCCGACAATGAGATTGAGCTCACGGCCATCCGCGCCGCAGGGAAAGGCGGGCAAAACGTCAACAAAGTATCGAGCGCTATTCATCTGCGCTTTGACATCCAAGCCTCGTCACTGCCTGATGCGTATAAAGCCCGATTAATGGCTCTGTCTGATTCGCGCATCTCCAAAGAGGGCGTCATAGTCATAAAAGCGCAAAACTATCGCACTCAAGAGCTAAACCGAGAAGACGCGCTAGAGCGCTTACAGGCGTTAATCAAAAGCGCGATGGTAGAGCAAAAAAAACGTAAACCCACCAAGCCTACCAAGGCCTCACAACGACGCCGCGTGGATGCTAAAAAACGTAAGAGCCAAACTAAGTCACTACGAGGAAAGGTGGCTCCTTAACCGTTTCACGCCACCACTTTATTCCGACCTCCCGATTTAGCCGCATACAAGTTCGCATCCGCTTGCCGGTTAATTTCTTGGGCACATTTTGATGCCTCGCTTTGCGTCATCCCGATACTGACCGTGACTGGAATGGCGCGCTGCTGATAAACAATGGGGGTTTTCGCAATACTCTCGCGGATTCGCTCTGCCATCGTCAGCGCATCATGATGAGAAACACCTTCTAAAAGAAGACAAAACTCCTCTCCCCCTTGCCGGAATACATTGTCACTCCCCGCGACCTCAACCATAGTGTTCACCACCGATTGCAACACGACATCGCCGCCATCATGGCCATATTCATCATTAACCGCTTTAAAATGGTCAATATCCAGTACCAGAAGATGAAACTCGGCCTGCTGATCTTGTAATGCTTGATAACGATGCTTCAAAGCAAGGCGGTTATTGGCTCCGGTTAGCGGGTCACATGTAGCCAGTTTACTCAGCTTGTTTTCTGCCAATACGCGATTGATTTCATAGGCATGTGAGACAACGGCAATAGTGACGTAACAAAACGAAAAGTTAAGCATCATCGTCAACATATCGAAATACTGCTCGGCATAAAACTGAAAGGCGATATTAACTATTTGGATGAGAAATAAAGAAACAGTGGCCAAAAACCCCGCTTTGTATCCTGACAGTAGGTAATAAATAATGGGGAAAATCAACGTCCAAAAGAACACGCCAGTGTCCGTTGGCTTCAAAACCGTTCCCGCAATCACCAATAGTGTCAAGCTGGCCGACATGATGTATTTGTGGCCATTAAAAATGGTCGTTTTAGAGGTTTGTCGATATACGTGCCAAGAGTAAAGCGCGTACAGCATCACAAATGACGCATAGATATAGCTTTGACTAACAAGGATATTACCAATCGCCACCAAAACCGCTAAACCACCCACCCCAAGGCTCAATCCTTTCAGCACTTTGAGGCGCAACTCAAAACTACTATTGAGCTCACTCATTTCCACTATCCATTCTCTTTGGCCCAATTTTTTGACATAACCTATGATAGCCTTGTTCATATAACATGTTAATAATAAAGGTATCAATGAATATGTGTACACGCATATTTAATAATCTAAATCGTCAGTTTCCTGTCACTGCGCGCAATATGGACTGGTTTTGGCCCATTAATACCTATTTCTATCGTTTCCCAAAAGGTATGAAAAGTCGAGGACTCGACGCCAAGTCTGCTAGCCAGCTCGGTATTGGTAAGCATCAGGTTTTCCAAGGCGCTTGAAATACACGGGCCTGGGGATTCTTTCTCCGAACCGCTTTACCCTCTCTGAACGATAACACCTCATACCTTTTTGCTTGCTTATCCGACATGGGATTGCTCTAATGTTACAAGTAACATTTTCAGCTAGTGCATTGAGATGAAAGACAAAAGAAATCGCGCTACCTTACAAGATATTGCCGATCGCGTTGGGATGACCAAAATGACAGTCTCACGCTATATGCGCAATCCTGAGTCAGTCGCGCCCACGACACGCGACAAAATTGCGACGGTGATTGAAGAATTGGGGTACATTCAAAATCGCGTCCCTGCGATGCTGTCTAAATCATCAAGTAAAGCCATTGGTATTGTGCTCCCCTCGCTGTCTAACCAAGTCTTTGCTCATTTGGTACAGGGAATTGAACGCGTCACCAAAGCGCATGGCTACGACATTTTGATTACGCACGCCGGTTATAGCGAACAGGCAGAGGAAGAGAAAATTGCCTCTTTGCTGTCTTATCAAGTGGATGGTTTGATCCTCACTGAAACTAACCACACCCCACGCACGTTACAAATGCTAAAGACAGCCGCTGTTCCTGTGGTAGAGACAATGGAGCTTCCAGAAAAGCCAATTGATATGGCCGTTGGGCTTGATCATGGGCAAGCCGCTTATGATGCGGTTCAAGCCATGATCAATAAAGGGAAAACGCAGATCGTGTACTTGGCGGCTCGGTTAGATACCCGTACTCAGCTGCGGCAACAAGGGTACGAACGCGCGATGATACAAGCAGGACTCACCCCTCGCTGTGTTGCCACCGAAGAGCATTCTTCATTTAGCTTAGGCGAAACGCTACTCAACCAAACCTTGGCTCAGTATCCCAACTGTGACGGGCTGTTTTGTACTAATGATGACCTCGCCGTCGGTGCGTTACTCGCGTGTTGTGCCAAAGGCATTGCTGTTCCGCAAACCCTCAGTATTGTTGGTTACAATGCGCTCGATATTGGCACTGTAGTCAGTCCTACACTGACGAGCGTCGCGACGCCGCGTGATTTGATTGGTGAGCGCGCTGCGACACTGTTGATTCAAGCGTTAAGCGGCGAAACTATCGCCGAAAAAATACAAGCTGTTCCACACACCATCACAAGCGGCGGCAGCCTATAACCATCACCGTTAACTGGGCGATCACGAAAATAAATAGCTCGCCCCTTCGTCGGCGCGTGATACCTGCTGACGCGCCGCAGCAAACCAATCACGTCCCCACGTATGGGTCGCTTGAGGCGGCTCTGCTACGGGACGCTGAGATAAATCAGCATGGCAAGTCAACTCGCCAGCCTTCGCGTCCAATGTGATCATATCGCCGTCTTGCACACTCGCCAATGCACCGCCATGCATGGCTTCAGGACAGACGTGTAAAGCGGCAGGGACCTTGCCCGATGCGCCCGACAACCGACCATCTGTCACCAATGCGACCTGATAACCCATTTTTTGCACATTGCCAAGAATAGGCATAAGCTTATGCAGCTCTGGCATGCCATTCGCGGCGGGGCCATTAAAACGTACCACCACAATCACATCTTGGTTGAGCTCACCACGCTGATAAGCCTGCTCGACTTGGTGCTGACAATCAAACACCCGCGCGGGCGCACAAACCACACGGTGCGCAGGATCTACGGCAGAGACTTTGATCACTGCATTACCCATATTGCCAGACAGCATGCGCAAACCACTGGTTGGACTGAAGTGTGAGCCGGGCTGAGCGATGACCGCAGTGTCGGTTGATGGAGGGGCGGCTTCCCAAACAAGCTGCCCCTGAACTAATCGAGGCGTGGTCAATTGGTCGCTAAACTGGCCGACGGCAGGTAAGGTATCGGCATGTAGTAAGCCAAGGGTATGCAGATGCGCCATCAGCGTAGGCACGCCCCCTGCCGCCTCAAAGGCATTAATGTCAGCGGGTCCATTGGGGTAGACCCGAGCCAGTAAGGGCACAACATGAGAAAGTGCATCCATATCTTCCCAGGTTAGGATGATGCCAGCGGCACGCGCCATCGCCACCAAATGAATCGTATGGTTGGTGCTGCCGCCCGAGGCCAACAACGCGACCACACCGTTTACCACGCTTTTTTCGGTCACCACATCGGCGAGTGGTCGGTAATTCGTACTTCCCGCACATTGGGAAGCTAACGCTGTTGCCGCATAGCGGGTCAGCGCTTGGCGTAATGCTGAGTTGGGGGCAACAAACGCCGCACCGGGAAGGATCAATCCCATGGCTTCAAGCACCAGTTGATTGGTGTTGGCCGTGCCATAGAAGGTGCAGGTTCCCGAACTATGATAAGCTTGGCATTCCATGGCCAATAAAGCCTCTTTGCCAAGATTGCCTGCCGCATAGGCTTGGCGCACCGCCACTTTTTCTTCGTTACTTGTCCCCGAGGCCATTGGGCCGGAGGGTACAAATAAGGTCGGCAAATGGGCATAAGCGAGCGCCCCCATCAATTGCCCGGGGGCAATTTTATCGCAGACGCCAAGCAGCAATGTTGCATCATATACGTTATGACTCAGCGATATCGCGGTTGCCTGAGCAATCACATCACGTGAAAACAAGGACATTTCCATTCCCGGCTGGCCCTGTGTGACACCATCACACATCGCGGGCACACAGCCTGCGACTTGCGCCGTATGGCCCAACGGTTGAAGCGCCGCTTTGATTTGTTCAGGGTAGCCAGCATAGGGCGCGTGCGCGCTAAGCATATCGTTGTAGGCGCTGATAATCGCCACATTGGCGGTGGTCATATCCAGCATGTGTTGTTTATCTTGTTGACACGATGCCGCCACGGCGTGAGCCATGTTGCCGCAAGACAGAGTGGTTCGCGCCTTCCCTGTATCAGCTTGCTGTTGAGTCTGACGCAAAAACGCGGAGCGCGTCGATTGGCTGCGCTGGCGTAACGCCTTTGTCACAGCCATTAAAGTCGGGTGTGTCATTTCCGAGCCTCCTTGGCTGCTAAGGCATGCACGGCACGTGTCACCACAGTATCAATGTCTGCATCAATGGCAACGCGGACAACATCAGGCTCATCGTCACCCGGCGCCTCCAACGTCGCAAACTGGCTATCCAGCATATGGGTTTTCATAAAATGCCCTTTGCGTGCTCTGAGTCTTGCGAGGATCAGTGCATAATCGCCGTCGAGAAACAAAAAGGTGACGTTCTGGTTGCCCTCACGAATGAGATCGCGATAACGACGTTTCAAGGCAGAGCATACAATCACGCCATATTCTTGTTTGTGTTCGAGACTGAAAGCAGCGTCACGGATCCGGCATAGCCATGGCGTGCGGTCATCATCGTTAAGCGGCTGCCCACTTGCCATTTTCTCGATATTTGCCCGTGGATGCAGATCATCACCATCGATGAATTTGGCCTTCAAGCGCGCTGCCAATTTCACGCCTAGGGTGCTTTTTCCCGAGCCACTGACGCCCATCACAATCACACTGCCAATTGCCATACCGACTCCTTAGCGAGATTTTAACCAGATCTCATTTTTGATAACGCATTCAATAATTTTCTTTATCTTAGTGTGGTTACCGGTAACATGTTACCGGTAACTATGAGATTTGTGAAGTTTGACACAAACATCCTGGTCGGAAGAGGTGAGCCATGGAACTACTCGCACAAAGCCCTGAACCCACTACCCTACTCTTGATAGCATTGGGCGCTATCGCACTGTTATTACTCCTAATAATGAAGCTGAAGGTGCATGCATTTGCATCACTCACACTAGTCAGTTTAGGTACCGCATTGGCCACAGGGATCCCTGTCGATAAGGTGGTACCAACCATGATGAGCGGCTTTGGCGGCACCTTAGCATCGGTCGCTTTGCTGGTCGGGCTTGGCGCGATGATCGGGAAGATCCTCGAAGTCACCGGTGGTGCGAATGTGCTCGCCGATACACTGATCGCTCGGTTTGGCGAAGCGCGTGCTCCCTTTGCACTCGGGATCGCCTCGTTACTGTTCGGTTTCCCTATCTTTTTTGACGCTGGGCTAATTGTGATGATGCCCATCATGTTTAGTGTCGCGAAACGCTTAGGTGGCTCCCCCATAAAGTATGCTCTTCCCGTCGCGGGGGCGTTTGCGGTTATGCATACCTTCGTTCCGCCACATCCCGGTCCAGTTGCTGCCTCAGATTTACTCGGCGCCGACATGGGCCTGCTTCTCATCGTCGGGCTGCTGGTTTCGCTCCCCACTTGGTATTTAGGGGGTTATTTATTTGGCTTGTATGCGGGTAAGAAATTCAATATCCCACTCGCAAAAGCGTTTTTAAACACCGAAGTCATGTTTAAAAGCAAAAAGGATTACCCCGCCTTTTCAACTGTATTAATGATTTTATTGCTCCCAGTGCTACTCATTTTCCTTGATACAGGCCTGAACGCGCTGAGCGTGGCGGGTATGGTCAACGGGGAGAGTGCTTGGGTCGGCTTTTTGCGTATGCTGGGTAAAACACCCGTTGCACTGCTCATCACTCTATTGACCTGTTTACTGGTGTTCGGCCAAAAGCTGGGTAAAAGTAAAATGGAAAAGCTGTGCTCTGATTCGTTAGCGCCAATTTGTGCCGTCATTTTGGTGACCGGCGCCGGCGGCATGTTTGGGGGTGTCTTGCGCGCGAGCGGTATCGGTCAGGCACTTGCCACCATGCTATCAGACACAGGTATGCCAATCATTCTGGCTGCATTCGTGATTGCCACCTGCTTGCGCGTTGCACAAGGCTCCGCCACCGTCGCACTCACCACCACGGCCGCACTTATCGCGCCCACCGTGTCGCATACTGTGGGCTTATCCCAATTGGATTTGTGTTTTATTGTCATCGCAATTGCAGGTGGGGCTACCGTTTTATCGCATTTCAACGACTCTGGCTTTTGGTTGGTATCGCGACTGCTCGAAATGGATGAAAAAACCACACTTAAAACTTGGACTGTGATGGAAACCCTGCTCGGAACCATCGCGTTTGTTATCGTAGCGCTGTTAAGCGTTTTACTGTAAGGGATCTTCATGACTGAACTGAATCAACGCCTTAAGGCGATACGCATCGTGCCGGTAATTGCGATTAATCATGCGGAAGATGCCGTACCGCTCGCCAAAACCTTGGTCGATAATGGCCTACCCTGCGCCGAAATTACTTTTCGTACTGATGCAGCCGCAAACGCTATCCGTCAAATGCGCGATGCGTATCCCGAGATGCTGATTGGTGCCGGAACCGTACTCACACCAGCGCAAGTCGACGCCGCAATAGATGCAGGAGCGGATTTTATTGTTAGCCCCGGGCTCAACCCCATCACAGTAAAACACTGCCAACAACGTGATATTGCCATTATCCCGGGGATCAACAATCCCAGTTTAGTCGAGCAAGCCATGTCGCTGGGGCTGGATACCGTGAAGTTTTTCCCCGCGGAAGCGTCAGGCGGTATTGCGATGTTAAAAGCGCTCTCTGCGGTGTATCCCGTCAGTTTTATGCCGACCGGTGGCGTGAGTGAAGAGAACGTGAGCGATTATCTCGCCTTACCCAAAGTGCTGGCATGCGGTGGCACTTGGATGGTGCCCGCCACGCTCATTGATGCCAAAAAGTGGGACGAGATTGCGCGTCTCGTCCAAGCCGTAGCGGCTTAACTAAAACGATGGCCCGCCGCGTTTGCGTGGGCCATCGCGCTTCAATTTCATCCCGTCTCTTTTCCTTCTGTGAATAGTACCGACCAATAAACACGGATCCTCTCCACTAAGCGCCTAATTTATTCATATACTGTTTAGAGTGTGTTCACCCTACGTGGTGGTGAATCGGATTGGCAAGGGATAGGGGTAGGATTTATGTGGAAACCGGGTGCTTGTTTGCGGTGGGCCCAGCGGGTAGTTTTCACACTCATATGCTGTATAACTCTCTCAGTCAGTGTGTCTGTTCACGCTACGCGTGCGGACGACCAATCCACCGTTAAACCGACTCTAAAAGTTGCGAACTCTCACTCCTGGCGACCCTTTTCATATCTTGACCGCAACCAAGAACCCAAAGGTATTCTAATTGATTTTTGGCAAGAGTTCGGTACCCGCAATGGCTATGATATCGAGTTTTTACTGACCGATTGGCAAACCTCCATTGACTTGGTTCGCTCTGGACAGGCCGATGTACACGCTGGCTTATTACAGTCACCAGAACGTCTCACGTTTATGGACTTCGGTACGCCGCTTTTTGCCATCGACACGCAAGTTTTTTTCAGTCAATCCATGATGGGTATATCCGCTGACTATGTGCTGGCTGGTGAGACCGACAATGTGATAGGCGTGGTCAAAGGAGGGTACGAGCAAGAGTTTATGGAAACCACGTTTCCTTTGGTTTCACTACGCCTTTTCCCCAACAACCAAGCGATGCTTGATGCGGCATTATCCGGTGAACTACACGCTTTCGTTGCCGACTTACAAGTCGCGAATTATCATCTTTACACCACCACCAATCAGAATCTCTTTATTCCGGTTCGCCATCTTTATACCGAAACCCTGTATGCAGGATTTGCAAAAGGCAACACAGCTTTGCTCAATCAAGTGAGCAATAAGTTTAACTGGCTAGATGATGATACCAAACGCCAGCTCCTAAACCGTTGGGTCTACTATGATGTCGAGACTGTTTATCCCGCTTACCTGTTTCCCACACTGATTACCCTTGGCGTCTTGATCGTGGTCAGTTATATTTTGCTGCTTAAGCGAAATGTTCGTCAAAAGACGCGCGCGTTGCAAACCGCCAATACCCAACTCCAAGAACAAGCCATCACTGACTCATTGACACAGCTACATAACCGGCGTTTTTTTTATCAGTGTTTAAAAGAAAAACAAGGGGAGCCGAAAAACATGGCACTGATGGTCTTTGACATTGATGATTTCAAAGCATTTAACGACGGATTTGGTCACGCGCATGGTGACGAAGTGATCTGCTTTGTCGCGGAGACGGCCAAGAGCCTGCTACCCAATGATGCGGTACTTGCACGTATTGGCGGTGAGGAATTTGGGGTCCTTCATCCCTTTTCCAGTGCTGAACGTGCACTCTCGCAAGCGCGGTTATTGTGCGATGAAATTGCGCGACAAAGCCTCGCGCGCTTTAATCATCCCATGCCTGTGACGATCAGCCTAGGTGTGGCCTATTATCCTGATGGGCTCAGCGATAGCGAAATCGTCGAAGCAGACAAAGCTATGTATCAAGCCAAAAAGCAAGGCAAGCACTGCGCCGTACTCAATGTCATTTAACCACGGTACTGGCTCTGATTAGCAGTCAAAGCGGTTGGCTGCTTACGGTGGCAAACGCCACATGCAATGAACAAAAGGCGGCCACCTGTTTGTCGCCGCCGACGGGGTCACTAGCGATTTTTCTGCTCAGCAAGCCGAGACAATACACGTGTGAGCAAACGTATTCTGGGCTCCACCGAATCCAGTTGAAGGTATTCGTCGTCACTGTGGAAATTCGCTCCAACTGGCCCAAAACCATCCAAACTGGGGATCCCAATGGCAGCGGTATTATTCGCATCAGATCCGCCACCTACCGCTTTCCAATGAATTGGAACACCTTCATCAAATGCAGCCGCTTCGACAAGATCCATCAAGTGCTCTGTTTCAGGCGTCGGAACCATGGCCGGTTTATAAGCTTCGCGAACCAATTCAATGGTGATATCAGGCGTGTAAGGATGAGAGGCGCGGGCTTGGATGGCTTGATCGAGCGCATCATAGGCGGTGTTATCCCAGAACCGAATATCAACCAATGCCGATGCATGCGCGGCCACAATATTCGCTCCCGTTCCGCCTTCAATCACGCCAGCATTAATACTGGTGCCGGCCTCAACATCTTTCATACTATCGAGCGTCACTAGCCAGTGAGCCAACTCTG
Organism: Salinivibrio sp. PR932; assembly: GCF_001996125.1. Taxonomy (NCBI): domain Bacteria; kingdom Pseudomonadati; phylum Pseudomonadota; class Gammaproteobacteria; order Vibrionales; family Vibrionaceae; genus Salinivibrio; species Salinivibrio sp. PR932. The sequence continues at coordinate 21,146 of NZ_MUFM01000040.1, forward strand.
TGATCGCGCTACGTCCTTTCTCTGGTTCATTCCCCGCGTGCGCCGCACGGCCTGATATGGCTATTTTATACCGTGCCATGCCTTTACGCGCTTTCACTAAACCACCGTCAGCCCGCGCTGCCTCTGCCACCAGCACATAACGTGCATCGCGTGCAACGGACGCCAGCCAGTCACTAGAATGTATCGAGCCCACTTCCTCATCGGGATTCATACAAATGCAAATGCTGAGTGCCTCACGTTCAGCGTGCGGCAATGCGCGCAATGCATACACGATATTCAACAAGCCCGATTTCATATCGGATACACCCGGGCCGTAGGCAAAGCCCTCTTCCACATGCATCGGGCGCTCAGCTGCTGTGCCTTTTGGAAACACAGTATCCATATGGCCAATCATCATTACATCAATATGCGGGTCGGTGGGCTGGTTTCGGATCTCTAATCCAACCCCTGCCTCACCACAATCGACACGCTTAATGTGCCAGCCTGTCATTTGTTCATACTTTTCTGCCATCAAGGCTGCAATCACCTCAATGCCGTCGCGCTGGAACGTGCCACAGTCGACGTTCACCAGAGGCGCTAACTCATCCAAGTAGCGTTGCAAAGAAAACATCATCATGCCTCCTAAAGTAAAAGATTCATTACCCACATCGCACCAAAAGCATTGAGAATCGAAATGCCAACCATGATGGGGATATAACGGCCTTCGGTACCAATCGGGCCCATCACTCGGCCGATGTATTGCACTTGTGAGCCCATTAAATAGATAGCGGGGACCAAAATCGCAATGTGGGTGCCGGTGAGAATGCCTTGGTCAAACAAGGTGATCACCACACCAACCGCGCCTCCCATTGACATCCATGCCCCCATTAGCACGGCAGCCGCTTCGCCGGGTAAGCCAAACACTGCCATCACAGGCGAAAACACCTCGCCCATCAAGCCTAATAACCCGGTAATTTGCAGCGCCTTGATAATCACAAACGCCATGACCACATTAGGAACCGTCGACGTCGTCGCAATGTGCCAACCTTTTTTTGCCCCTTCGACAAAGATGTCGGTGATCATGGGTTTACTGCTGGAAGAATGAGTCATGACGCGTGCTCCTCTTGATAGGATTGAGACTTATCTCGCTGTGGCCCTTTACCCTCGGTGATATTGAGGTAGACACGAAATACATTGGCGCCGATGAACTTAAACAAGAAGATCACACCAATCGCGAGGCCAATCGACGAGGTCACGGCCAACGAGCCATCTGACAGCGTCAGAGTAAACAACACGGCACCCGATGAGAAAAAATTGACGATGGTTGCCCCAGCCGTGAACTGAAACATGGTGAACACATCCGTTTCCCGTTTGGTCAAGTACCCCTCATCTTTGAGTTGACGTGTCATCGCCGCCCCCGCATCTGTGCTCTGCATAGAGGCAATTAATGCCAATCCTGAGTTGCCGGGAATGCCCAATACTGGTTTCAATAGCGGAGTTAAGAGTCTGCGCGCCGCATCAAGTGCCCCATAGTGTTCAAGCACACTGATCATACCGAGTGCGAACATCACCGTGGGAATAAGGGTCAGCGCAAAAATAAAACCGTCTCGTGCACCACTCCCGCCTTTACCGCGAAGTGACGTCGTTGCTACCTCCACCGACCCATCGGCCGCCGCTGTCGCTTGATAAGCCACCTGCCCGAAGGATCCGTTCAAGGTGGTAAAATCAAACACGCCGTACCATTGATTGGATTGCAACAACCCCGAGAAAAAAACAATCGCAAAGACCAATGCCAAGTAACATCCCCATGTCACTTGTCTGTCTGTTTCGGTTGGATGTGTCATAAACCGCCCTCATGCTCAATCAACATTGGGCTTATCATCGAGGCAGACACAGAAATGAAAGTTGATAATTATCAACCTATTGTGCAAGAAGATAGATGGGATTTACATAATATGGGCTGATTCAAAACCTAACAAATTAAGCCAAGCTAAATCATGATGAATGTGACACTAACGGCTGATTTAATTAGGTTTATCTGTCACTACTAAAGGATGCGCGTAAATCGCTTCGGATAAGAAATTCACTAGAAATACATAAGTAAAGCTAATAAAAAAGCGCCCGAAGGCGCTTTTCGTCGGGCGACAGCGTACTGACTTAACCCATCAGGTTATAGAGCAACGCAGAAATCGCCAGCATACCGGTCACAAAGATAAAGTAAGTGCCGACTTTACCGCGATACTGCGCCAATGCTTTGACTTTATAAGCCGCGACAGTGGGCATAATAAAGAGGATCATCGCAATCACAGGGCCTGATAATGCCCCCATCATGTCAAGTATGCTGGGGTTAATCACCGCACACCACCAGATGGCAAAGAACATCACCACAACACCCAGCTTATCCGCTTGCTTGTAGGTCAACTTGCTATGTTTGGTTACCAAACCATTCAAGCTTTCACGCGCGCCAAGGAAATGCCCTAAAAACGACGATGTGATCGCAATGAATGCGACAAGCGGGCCCAGCGTACCGATAAAGGGATTATGGGTGACGTTAGCAAGGTAAGAAAGCACAGACACATTTTGCGCTTTCGCTTCCGCCATTTGTGCTGGCGTGAGTGTCAGCACGCACGAGAAGACAAATAAGAGCACAAAAGCAACTAACATCACGCCCGCGCGCTTAAGAATTTGCTCTGACTTGCCTTGTGCATCATTGCCATAGTGGCGACGCTGAATGTTAGCAAAACTTGAAATCGCCGCAGCATGACTAAACGAGAAGATCACCACAGGCACCGCAAGCCACAGGTTCATGCCTAGTTCACTCATCGGCGGTAGGGTCAAGTTAGGCGTTTGCCACGATGGCACAAGATAGAACGACAAAAATGCCAAAATAGCCACCAAGGGGTACACCATAGCGGCGAAAGCGCGCAGCATGAGGCGCTCTCCACCTAGCATGATCGCAATCATGCCCGCCACTAACACACCGGATAATAAGATACGATTAGGAGATACCCATCCCAGTTGATTGACTAAAAAGCTGTCTACCGTATTGGTTAATCCGACGCCGTATATCAATAAAATGGGGAAGATAGAAAGGAAATACAACACCGAGATCATCCGGCCCGCATTGGCACCAAAATGCTCGGCGACCACATCGGTAAAATCTGCGTCTTTATGGCGAGAGGAGAGCACAAAACGTGCAAGCCCACGGTGTGCCATAAAGGTCATGGGGAAAGCAAGCACCGCCATGATGATTAACGGCCAGATCCCACCCATACCAAGGTTAATGGGAAGGAACAGGATCCCAGCACCGACAGCGGTGCCAAATAGGCTGAGCGCCCAGTGGGTGTCATGTTGGGTCCAACGAGTGGATACACTCTTTTCGGAGACTTCTATAGTTTGGTTCACGTCAAACTCTCTTATTTATAATATTTTGTGCGGTTGCATAGTAGCGAGTTCGACCGGATATATCACATAGATGTAATAGATATATGTACTAATTGTTTTGTTAAAAACTTGTCACATAAACTG
>NZ_MUFM01000041.1:0-24335 GCF_001996125.1 Salinivibrio sp. PR932
CTTTATATATAGTTTTCACTATAACACTGTTTAGCTCGCTGTCATGATTGGGTTGCCTGAGACGCCTTTAAGCTGTGGGGTAGATAACAAAAAAGGCCCCGCGGGGCCTTTGTGGTAGCGATGCTAGTACTAGCTGGCGAGTTGGCGCAGCACGTAGTGGAGAATACCGCCATGGCGGTAGTAATCCCACTCAACTGCAGTGTCGATGCGGACGTTGACGTCAAACTCGATGGTTTTATCATCCCGAACTGCACGAACCTTGAGGGTAGAGGGTTCGCCGTTGATCTCCTCAAAGTCGAACACTTCTGTGCCATCCAATCCAAGTGATTCAACGGAATCACCCTCTTTAAATTGCAGTGGCAACACGCCAAAGCCCACTAAGTTAGAGCGGTGAATACGCTCGAAGCTTTCAGCAATGACGGCTTTGATACCCAGCAAGTTGGTGCCCTTGGCGGCCCAGTCACGGCTTGACCCTGTCCCATACTCTTTACCCGCAAGGACGACGAGTGGCGTGCCGTCCGCTTGGTAACGCTGCGCAGCGTCGTAAATACTCATTTGTTCATTGGTGGGCAAATAAGTCGTCATACCGCCCTCGGTGCCCGGCGCCATTTGGTTTTTTAAGCGCACGTTGGCAAAGGTGCCACGTACCATCACCTCGTGATTACCTCGGCGTGAGCCGTAGCTGTTGAAATCTTTTGGCTCAACGCCTTTGGACTTCAAATACTCGCCTGCAGGGCTATCTGGTTTTATCGCCCCTGCAGGTGAGATATGGTCAGTCGTAATAGAGTCGCCCACTTTCACCACACAGCGTGCGCCCTTGATGGGTTTCATCTCGGGGAGCGCCATGGTCATGCCATCAAAGTACGTTGGTTTTTTAACGTAGGTGGAGTCTGGCCATGAGTAAATCTCATCTTCAGGGACTGGCAGTTTCCGCCAAGCGTCTGTGCCGGCAAACACGTCCGCGTATTTGTCTTGGTACAGCCCGTCGGTCATTGCTGTCTGAATGGTTTGCGCGACTTCCTGTGGCGTTGGCCAAATGTCGTTGAGGTAGACCGGCTTACCGTTTTTATCCTGTCCTAATGGCTCTTTAAGGACATCGACATTCATATTACCCGCCAGTGCATAAGCCACGACAAGCGGGGGTGAGGCTAAATAGTTGGCTTTTACATCTTGGTGAATACGGCCTTCAAAATTACGGTTACCGGACAGCACGCTAGTCACCAATAAGTCGCCAGCGCGAATGGCTTCAGTGATAGGCTCTGGTAATGGCCCTGAGTTACCAATACAGGTAGTACAGCCAAAGCCGACGATGTTAAAGCCAAGCTCAGCCAGAGGCTCGAGTAACCCCACATTCTCTAAATAGGCAGGGACAACCTGTGATCCTGGCGCAAGCGAGGTTTTCACCCACGGTTTTGTTTTTAAGCCAAGCTCGCGTGCTTTTTTTGCCACCAGCCCAGCAGCAACAAGCACGGCAGGGTTCGAGGTGTTGGTGCAGGAAGTAATTGCTGCGATGACGACGGCCCCGTTCTCAAGTGTAAATGTTTCTCCCTTATACTTGACTTGAGTATCGCCTTGTTCGCGCACACTGGGGTTATCGACCGCAGTTTGCCCGCCTTCACTGGCAAAACTGGCGATCAGGTTATTTGCTGCCGCTTGCTCTTTTTCCAACAGCTGATCGAATTGGGTTTTGGCATCGGTTAATGCAATTCTATCCTGCGGGCGTTTGGGGCCGGCAAGGCTTGGAACCACATCACCGAGGTCGAGATGGAGTGTGTCACTATAATCAGCCACCGGTGCATCATCATCGCGCCACAAGCCCTGTGCTTTGGCATAGGTTTCGACCAGCGTGATTTGATCGTCGGTGCGTCCTGTTAGGCGCATGTAGCTTAGCGTTTCTTCATCAATCGGGAAGATGCCACAGGTTGCACCATATTCGGGTGCCATATTGGCAATGGTTGCGCGATCCGCAAGCGGCAATTTGGCGAGACCGGGGCCATAAAACTCAACAAATTTACCCACCACGCCGCGCTCGCGTAGCATTTGAGTGACGGTGAGTACCAAGTCAGTTGCAGTGGCAGACGCAGGTAGCTCGCCTTTAAGCTCAAAGCCGACCACTTCAGGAATGAGCATGGTGATAGGCTGGCCGAGCATCGCCGCTTCCGCTTCGATACCACCCACGCCCCAGCCAAGCACACCTAAGCCGTTGATCATAGTGGTATGTGAGTCAGTGCCCACTAGTGTGTCTGGCATGGCTAGCTTATTGCCGCCTTGCGCTTCCACTAATACTCCCGGGGCTAAATACTCGAGGTTCACTTGGTGTACGATCCCCGTGCCGGGGGGGACGACGCGGAAATTCGAAAAGGCTTGCTGACCCCAACGTAAAAATTGGTAACGCTCGCTGTTTCGTTCGAACTCAATCTCGGTATTTTTCTGCAAGGAGTCAGGATTGCCGTAGTCATCCACCATGACCGAGTGGTCGATGACAAGATCAACCGCACCAAGCGGGTTAATTTTGGCTGGATCGCCTTTTAAATCGCGCATGGCGGCACGCATGGCTGCGAGATCCACCACGGCAGGTACGCCAGTGAAATCTTGAAGCACGACACGTGCAGGGGTGAAGTTTACTTGATCTTTACCGGCAGCATCAGCTTGCCACTGGCAAAGGGTTTTGATGTCCTCTGCCGATACATTCTTACCGTCTTCTTTGCGCAGCAAGTTTTCAAGCAGCACTTTTAGGCAGTAGGGCAAGCGGCTGATATTAAATTGATCAGACAATGCATCGAGACGAAAGTAATCGTAGGTTTCACCATTGACGTGTAGGGTACGTCGCGTGTTGAAACTGTCTTGGCTATTGGAATGAGATGTGTTGCTCACGGGTGCCTCCCCAAGTCCGTTATTGTGAGTAGAAGCGAGGTAGATAAGGACACCTCGCTCGGGGGATTGCTTGTTTTTACAGCACTATTGTAAATGCGAGATTGATTTAGTTAAAGCTTAGTTACTATCGTGTGGCCGATAACTGCCATCGCTGAAACCTTTTTATTCAGGGTGAGCCTGTTTATCGGGTTTGGCGATCATCGCGTCTTGCGGATAGTAAACAACGCCGCGTGGCTGACCTTGGCGATCGAAGAAAGCGTTGGGACGATGGTGACCGAGTAAACGTGCCCAGCCAATGCGGAGGGCGGTTCTGATCACTAAGCTAAGCGGAAAGCGAGGGTGGACATTTTTTTCTGGGATGGGGGAACGTGCGTCTTGACCTTGCACGTACCAACGAACAGGGCCAATTTCTTCTTCGTTATCCCCTTCGATGTGATAACAACTACTAATAATGCCGATAAAAGGGATAGCTGCGCTAATCGTATTCGCTATCGGTGTATGGCAACAGCTCGCGTACCAGCGATAAAGCCCTTTTTCGGATAATCTCGCGCAGGAAAGCTTATCTCGCCCTCGGTACACGCGTAACTGCGCTGGCGTGATTTGTAGGATTTCTGTGCCGCCACCGGGCCTTAGCTCGGTATGGTAACCCAGTTTTTCAGCGAATGCTTGGCAGTCTTTGCAGTAACAAACGCAACGCTGACTGCGTTGTGCATCAATAATTTCTCCCGCCACTTGGCCACAAGCACACTGGATATTCAACCTTGTCATTCTATCCTCTCCCGCGCATCAAAGCGTGTCTTTACAGTGTAGAGGATGAGCAAAAAAATCGATGCAGAGTGTTTGATTTATAACGCTATCTGAACATGAAATTCCTCTGAATTACGCAGAATGGCAACTTTTCGTGACATTTTTGTCCCATTTCCACCTTCTAAAATAGGGCAATAGACCAACTATGCAGTGATTAATTCTTTTGTTTAATAATTGTTAATCTTTGTAGTGGAGCCTTTCAACGGCTTAGCGAAATTTTTTAGACAAAAAAACTAAACGAGTGGTTTATGATCGATAAATATAGTGCTCGATCTGGAAATAACAGTGTATATGGTTGATGATTGGATGTATCACGTTTGTTAAATAAATGTATTTCAAACGTATTGGTTTGAATGCGCGGCACAGTCGCGAAACAGGAGGAAGCCATGAATACGTCAACATTACTCATGCAGCTTAATCAACTGGACGATAATCATATCAAACAATTACAGCCTTCGTTTGATAACCTTCCGGGTACATCTCACGCAGACGGCGGTTATCGCTTGCGTCGTTATTCAATCGTGCATGCTTTCGATGGGGGCATCGAGAAGTTACCGACTCGCCCATTTATGCAAACATCTGACATCAATGAATTCCAAGGGGATGTGGCCAGAACCTTTGAGGATATCGAGCCCCAGACTATTCAGGCACCGGGCTTCCATGCCATGTGTCGGACATTCCGCGACCTTTACCAGCTTAGCGATGACAACGACATCGAAATCCACCAAATTCGTATTCAGGCGGATAATCAATCTGTGCAGGTTGCCCCAGAAGGGGTTCACCAAGATGGCTTTGATCATATCGCTATTGTGAGCATTGGCCGTGATAATATTGAGGGCGGTGACTTTCAGGTATTTAGTCATAAAACCAGCGCACCGCTGTTTAGCCTGCCGCTGGAACCGGGGCAAATGGCGGCACTTGATGATCGTACGTTGTGGCATTACGCTGAGCCGATTACGCCCGTGGATAACCAGAAACCGGGCACGATGGATGTATTTGTACTCACAGCAACAAGGAAGTAACGATGACACCGGCAGGTTTTTCACCCCATGCTGTTCGGGGCCACTTTCCCGCGCTCGCGCAAATCATTGAAGGCAAACCCGTTGCATTTTTTGATGGCCCAGGGGGCGCACAAGTACCCCGCGCGGTGCTTGACGCTATGGTGGATTATTTAGGGCACTACAACGCCAATCTGGGCGGCCAGTTCTTTTCTGGTCGTTATACCACCGAGCTTATGCAGCGCGCGCGGGATGTGGCGGCCACCTTTGTGAATGCCTCATCGTCAGAAAGCATGGTATTCGGTCCGAATATGACCACCTTGACCTTCTCGTTGAGTCGGGCAATCAGTCGCGACTGGCAGGAGGGAGATGAAGTGATTGTTTCGGCACTCGATCACTATTCAAATGTATCTAGCTGGCAACAAGCGGCGCATGACAAAGGCGCGACCGTGAAACAGGTACGTGTTGATGAGTCGACGTATTCTATCGATATGACCCACCTAGCCAGCCTAGTAACCGATAAAACTAAGTTGATTGCGGTGACACTCGCCTCAAACACCACAGGCAGTTTGGTTGATGTGGCAAAAGTGGTGGAGATGGCGAAACAAGTGGGCGCCAAAGTGTATGTAGATGCGGTGCATTACGCGCCCCATCACTTGGTGGATGTGCAAGCACTCGGATGCGATTTTCTTGCCTGCTCAGCGTATAAGTTTTTTGGGCCTCATGTTGGTTTTGCCTATGTCGCGCCTGAGTGGGTACAGACGTTAAAACCGTACAAAGTGGAACCTGCGACTAATCAAGGCCCCGGCCGATTTGAAACAGGCACCCAAAGCTTTGAGGCGATAGCGGGCTTTATTGCGACGGTTGACTATCTTGCACAATGGGGCAATCCGACGTCCTCACTGCGAGAAAGGCTAGCGGCAAGTTATGCGCAGTACCAAGCGCATGAGCAAGCATTGTCGGCACATTTTATCCAGTTGATGCGCGCTTACCCCAAAGTACGTATTTATGGTATTACCGATGATAATCAGCTCGACAAACGCACTCCTACGTTTGCGATCCGCATAGAGGGAACAGAGCCGGCAGAGGTTGCTCAAGCACTTGGCGAGCAAAATTTGTGTGTCTGGAATGGACACTTCTATGCGCAAGGCCTGTGTGAGCAGCTTGATATCTTAGACAAAGGCGGTGTGATCCGCATCGGTATGATGCATTACAACACCATTGATGAAATTGACCGACTACACCAAGCCTTATTGCCATTTATTAGCGATTAAGGTTAATCAATCTCTCAAGCGGCCAAAAAGGCCGCTTTTTTTTGATCAAAATTGGTTTCAGTTGATGTTTAAATGTGAATTTATTCACAGTGCAACCTAGAAACGTTAGCTAGCGCATAGGCGAATGTGCGGCTGCACGTTATGATCACCATCGTTAGTGCTGTCCAAGAACCTGTTCAGAAAGAAATCATTTAAAAACGAAACCAATAATAATCAAGGCGAGACCCATGACTGAAGAACAAAACGCCTTTTGGCACCAATATCTAACGACCCTTCCCGCGGACCAACGGCCAACTGATGATCAAGTGGTGGTGGACACCTTAAGTCATCACACGGTGAGAGCGAACGAAGTTGCGACATTGGTGAGTTTGAATAAAAAGAAAGCTCACTGCCGATTGCGCAGCTCTTTGGAAGAGAAAAATGCGGTGATCCCACACAAAGGACATTATAAGATTGTCCTTAATGGTCACCACCGACCCGTGTGTATCGTCAAAACCACACAGGTGAGCTATTGCCCGTTTAACCAAGTCAGTGCTGAATTTGCGGCACGTGAAGGAGAGGGAGATGGATCTTACCAGTGTTGGCACGAAGCGCATTGGGGTTACTTTTCCCAGTACGCTAAAACACACGGCCTACATTTTGATGAGCACTCGGATGTGGTGCTTGAAGAGTTTGAGAAAGTCTATCCACTCTAAAAATCAAAGCCGCGCTGAGCGGCTTTTTTAATGTTTCTCACCCGTCCTGTATTTACTCACTTATATCCAAATTAATCTCATCGGCCCATGGCATGTCTGGCAGGGTGTCTAAGTTGGCTTCATAGCGGGACAGGGTAAATTGCCCGTTGTGATTGTTAACATCATAGATCTCAACCATTAACGCACAGGCAATGTACTCGATAGCTTCGTCGCGTGAATAGCCGGTCATACGCAGGCGCATCAAGGTTTCTGCTACCTTTTTAGGGTCTTGGTCGGCGATCTGGTTCTCAACCACTTCAATCAAGTTAGCGATACTGGTACTGGTTTCATCTTGCATGGTATTGCTCATTATGGGTGATAGTGACGTCATACTAGGGGATGCAAGCCTGAGAGGCACGGATTTTTTGTCAGCCTATGACGTCACTAACTTCATTTAGTTAACTCAATATGTTAATGATAACCATTATCGAAATGGTGTGGTGAATGAAAAGGATATAATCATGGTGAAAACACGTATCGAAAAAGACAGTATGGGTAATGTTGAGGTACCTGCTGATGCGCTGTACCAAGCACAAACACAGCGAGCCGTGAATAACTTTGCGGTCAGTGACCAGATGATGCCTGAGGATTTTATTCGCGCGTTAGCCATGGTGAAGCATGCAGCGGCAACGGCTAACGAAGAGCTGGGCTTACTGGATGGTAATATCGCACATGCGATTCGCCAAAGTGCCGAATCTATCATGGATGGTGAGCATTTAGCGCAGTTTCCCGTTGATGTGTTTCAGACTGGCTCAGGCACCAGTTCAAACATGAATATGAATGAAGTGCTGGCAACGTTAGCCTCTGAAAAGTGTGGTGAAACGGTCAGTCCCAACGATCATGTCAACATGAGTCAAAGTAGCAACGATTCTGTTCCTACGGCTATCCAGATCAGTGCCACATTAGGCTGTGAAAAAGCCTTACTTCCCGCGTTAGCGCATTTACGTGATGCGTTACAGGAAAAGAAACGCTCAGTCGGCCATATCGTGAAAACGGGTCGCACTCACTTGATGGATGCGATGCCTGTGACTCTTGGCCAAGAGCTAGATGCTTGGACTCAGCAGGTCGAACACGCGATGGTACAAATTACCCAAAGTCTATCATCGGTGCGCGCACTGGCTCAGGGTGGCACGGCAGTGGGGACGGGAATCAATGCTCATCCATTATTTGCCGAGCGTTTTGCCAACGCAGTTTGTGCGTGCAGCCACTCGTCATTCACGGCGAGCGAGAATCCTTTTTTTGCTATTGGTAGCCAAGATGCGCTGGTGGCATTGCACGGCCAGTTGAAGACAACCGCGGTTGCAGTTATGAAACTGAGTAACGATTTACGTTGGATGAACTCGGGCCCACTGGCCGGGCTTGGAGAAATTGAGCTAGAGGGGTTACAGCCCGGATCGTCTATTATGCCGGGGAAAGTGAATCCTGTTATTCCAGAATCTGCTGCTATGGTTGCGGCGCAAGTGATGGGCAACGACACTACCATCACGGTGGCGGGGCAATCGGGGAATTTTGAGCTGAACGTGATGTTGCCTGTGATTGCTGCCAACTTACTGCAAAGTATTCGTCTATTGGCGAATGCTGCTCATCTGTTAGCAGATAAAGCGGTGGCGACCTTTAAAGTGCGAGAAGATAACTTACAGTCAGCGCTAGCCCATAACCCTATTTTAGTAACGGCGCTTAACCCAGTTGTGGGTTACCTTAAAGCCGCTGAAATTGCGAAGAAGGCGTATCAACAGGGCCGGCCTATCTTGGATGTCGCGGAGGAAGAAACGGATCTCGGCCGCGAGCATTTGTCGCAATTGCTTGATCCAGCCAAGCTCACCGAAGGCGGTATCGCTGAATAAATATTAGGGTGGGGGCGCCACAACAACACGGTTGCGCCCCGTCTTTTTGGCCTGATACAAGCAATCATCGGCTCGGTCAAAAACACGCTCTGGGTGAACATCGTCAGTGTGGTTTTCAGCCAAACCGCAGCTGACGGTATAGGTCAGTGACTGGTCATCAATGTGAGAAATGCTAGCGGCGATGCGTTCTCGGATCCGTTCTGCCACATGAGTGGCATCGCGTGCGCACGTGTTGCGAAAGATGACCACGAACTCCTCACCGCCATAGCGAGCGACCAAATCGTTCTGGCGTACTGTGTCTGTGATGATGCTAGCGACATCTTTCAATACTTGATCGCCAGCAAGGTGGCCATAGTTGTCATTGATCTGTTTAAAGTGGTCAATATCGATTACGGCCACTGTGTAAAAGTAACATGCGCGTTTAGCAAATTCGTGTTCGATGGCTAATTCAGGCAGTAGACCGTAGCGGTTAACGGTGCCGGTTAATGGGTCAAGGCTAGCTTTCCTTTGCCAACTATCCCGAGCCACCACAGCTATTCTTAGTTCTGAGGCATGGATAGATATACTGATACTAACGAGCACTGTCGTGAATACGTAGATTAATAAAGCCAGAATGCCATCATCAAGATCTGGAATCGCAAAAGCGCCTAGACTGTGCGGGACCATCACTAAGATCGAAGTAATCAGGATCACAAGCGAAACAAGCAGTGTTCGCCAATACCCAGACGATGCAATATAAACTAGTAGTGCGAGGATAATAAAAATAGCACCGGGGAAATAGGAAAAGCCCGCTAAGGTTAGCATCAGAGCGCTTAAGGCTATGCCCGTATTTTTAGTGTTTATTTTCTCTAACTGAAACCCACCTCGTCGCCAGGTCGTGTAAAGACTCACCCAGATCAATAGAGACGTCGTATAGGTCATTGAGAATTCGATATATAGAAACTTTAATCTTTCCGGGATAAGCTGGTTATCTATATAAAGAGGCACCGACACGAGCAAAATCATTGCGACTGAAGGAATGAAGCAGGCGATAAGAATAAAGCGAAACAAGACACTCACGTTATCTAAGCATTGCTGACACCGCGATATCCATAACCTTGCGGAGATAAAGGCGATAACAGTGAGTAGGGCGCCAAATAAGAGCGACACTGCGACGTGCAAATCATCAATCCGAGCGGTGGCGGCGAAAGAGTGACTGAGTGCGCTGACGATTAAAAACGGGAAGAATATCCGCCGACCGTAGTGATAAAACAAAACGACCGCGAGACCACTCGCAATATTAGTCAGTGTTGAGGTATGCACATCCACTAATACAGCGAGGTACCGCATATCAACCCAGGTAAGGGCGCCGTAAATTGCGACCCATAGAGTTAAATAGGAGAATGAAAGAGTGGATGCCATATGTCTCCTACAAGGTGTCGCCTATGACAAGCGTTTTCAGTGCTTGATATAAGTTTACCTGATGGTGATGGAGTAAATATAGCAGAGCCGGCATGCACCGGCTCTGAAACTCGAGGAGGGGGTTAATCCAATTTCTTTAACGCAACGGCGTTCATACAAAAACGTAATCCAGTCGGTGGGGGGCCATCGGGAAACACATGTCCCAAATGAGCATCACAGCTGGCACAAGTGGTTTCAATTCGCGTCATCCCGTGACTGGTATCTTTATGGTATGCGATGGCGCTATCTTCGGCAGGTTGTGTGAATGAAGGCCAGCCGGTACCAGAGTCAAATTTCTCATTCGCATCAAACAACAGAGTGCCGCAACAAACGCAGCCATATAGGCCTGGCTCAAACAAGGTACACATGCCCGAGCTAAAAGCACGTTCAGTGCCTTTTTGACGCGTGACACGATATTGCTCGTCGCTGAGCTGTGACTGCCATTGTTGATCTGTTTTTTCCACCCGCTGGCGCGGCGACACATTACCTTGTTCGCTTCGTGTGACGATCTCTTGCCATGTCAGCATGATGTCGATCCTCTTGTGTGGCGGGCAACTGCCCGTGCTACAAAAACGCGTAGTGTTATGAATCTGAGTGCGTGATGCAAGTAGTACGGTGATGATTCGCCTTTAAGATCAAAGTTAAAGTGTGCCGATACCCCATCGTAATTCATCGTCTTGATCGTCTCGCACTTGATCTAAATAGCCCTCTAAGTGTTGCTCAATCAGTTCGTCAGATTGCGAGAAAAAGGCAATATGAAAGACCGCATCCCCTTCATTGACAACAGGGAGAGTTTGTTGGCCAATCAATATACCGCTTTGCGAGGCTTTGATTTCCACTTCATTGCTGCCTGATGGGTCGCTGATGATACCGAGTATTTGTCCCTTATTAACTCTTTCACCTAGGGCAATATGACTACGAAAGATACCGTCAGCTTCAGCGCGCACCCACCGTGTAGCCCGTGCTGTAACCGGTTGATAGGGAAGGGTACGCCGAGACTGACGTAGCATCCCCAAATGACGCATAACGCGAATGACACCCCGTACGCCCGCATTAATGGCGTAAGGCTCAAATCGCAGTGCTTCACCTGCCTCGTAAGTGATGACTGGAATACCGATCGCTTCTGCTTCGGCACGTAGAGAGCCATCACGTAAGGCGGCATCAACCATAACGGGAGCTGCAAAGGCTTTCGCCATCTCGGCTGCTCCTTCATTATCAAGATTGGCGCGGATTTGAGGCAGATTGGTGCGATGAATCGCTGCGGTATGAAGATCAATGACGTGCGTACACTGACTGATCACTTCATTAAATAATTGATATGCCATACGCCCGGCAATGGAGCCGCGCTCGGAGCCGGGGAAAGAGCGGTTTAAGTCGCGTCGATCGGGTAAATAGCGGGACTTGTGAATAAAGCCAAAGACATTGACGACAGGAATAGCAATCAAGGTGCCACGAAGCTTTTCGGTATCGACTTTGGCTAATATTTGACGAACAATTTCAATTCCATTGAGCTCGTCGCCATGAATGGCGGCGCAAACAAGCAGAATAGGCCCCTCTAACTTACCGTTTAACACCTCAATGCTGACATTTAATGGCGCGTGAGTGTATAAGCGCGCCATTTCCAGTTCCAAGCTGGCTTGCTCGCCAGCTTGGATTGTTTCGCCACCGATATCGATGGCATTGTTTTTTTTAGCCCTTGCCACGTGTGCGTGTCCTTTGGGGTTTAGCCGTCTTTTCAATATACTCGACGATCATGCCCGCGACATCTTTTCCTGTTGCTTTTTCAATGCCTTCTAGCCCAGGAGATGAGTTGACTTCCATCACAAGGGGTCCGCGCTCGGAGCGAAGAAGATCAACCCCTGCCACGTTAAGTCCCATGGCTTTCGCGGCCGCGATCGCGGTTCGACGCTCGGCTGGCGTAATACGGACTAGACTCGCCGTACCGCCACGGTGCAGATTAGATCGAAACTCGCCCGGTTGCGCTTGACGCTTCATCGCGGCGATCACCTTATCACCAATCACAAAGCAGCGAATGTCGGCACCGCTAGACTCTTTAATGTATTCTTGCACCAAAATATCCGCTTTTAAGCCCATAAAGGCTTCAATCACACTTTCTGCGGCTTTTTTAGTTTCAGCAAGCACGACGCCAATACCTTGGGTTCCTTCCAAGAGTTTGACCACCACGGGCGTGCCACCCACCATGGTCAGCAAGTCAGCAATATCACCGGGCTTACTGGCAAACCCAGTATGAGGCATGCCGATCCCTTTACGTGACAACAATTGCATTGAGCGTAATTTATCGCGAGAGCGTGTGATGGCAACCGACTCATTGACGGGGAATACGCCCATCATTTCGAATTGGCGCAGTACCGCACAGCCATAGAAAGTAACGGATGCACCAATCCGCGGTACGATGGCGTCGAATCCGGACAATTCCTCACCGGCCAAATGAATCATCGGCTGCGTTGAGTTAATACTCATGTAGCAGCGCAGCGCATCAATGATTTTGTACTCGTGACCGCGTTGTTCGCAGGCTTCTATCAGGCGACGCGTAGAATAAAGATTTTTGTTACGCGACAGAATGCCTATTTTCATGGTTTAACCGCTCCTACTTACCGAGCAAAAAAGAGTGCATGGGATCGACGGTCATTTGTCCCGCCATGGCTGTGCGGCCGAGTAGCATGCGAAAACGCATGTTGTCTCTTGCCGTTAGTGTCATTTCTATCGGATAGCGTAATTTACCCGCTTGAAGTGTGGTCTGTATGACATACCTAAGCTGTTCATGCCCTCCCGAGTCGCGAACAATGCGTCTAGCTAGGACTTTGGCTTCAGCTTGTACGTGTGTTTCATCGTCCCCTTGATGAGGGTGAACCCAAAAGCGAACCCAAGCTTCCCCGTTTTGGTCGAATTCTTCGATCTTAAACGTATGCAGGCAAGAAGTCCGTGCTCCGGTATCAATTTTGGCTTTTACCCGATCAATGCCTAGGTCGGGGAGTGCGACCCACTCTCGCCAGCCGACGCTGACTTTAGGTGTTTTGTGTTGCACAGTGTTCATTTTGATCCGCTATAAAAAAGTCCCTTACTCTACCGTAGAAGGGATAACGATTACTCGTGGTAAGAATCTGAAAAATAAGCGATGATGTGTGATAACCATCGCATACATTTACAACGCATTGACTCAGACATTTTCGTGGTGTCAGCAGTATGAGGTGCATGCGGATGCACGCACTCACCGCTTTGCGGCAATACGAGAGAGTCTGGGGTTCGTCGTGACAACGTCATGGCATCTCTGGGCAGGGCGACGAAATAATTTTCGCCAAATACGCGGTGATGGCGTCAGAGAGCACACGAAAAGTTTCATGAAGGAAATACCATGCAAAACAGTGATAGACAAGAAGTAATTGAGGATTTGCTCTCAAAAGTTGATGAGGGAACGCCTGAAGTGGCACAAGAGATCGAGCAAGCCCACAGTCTTGATGACCTCGCGCTATTACTTGAGTCTTTGCCCGTTACTGATCGTGTGAGTTTTTGGGAGCAATTATCGCCGGCAATACAGCTGCCGGTGTTGGCGGAAATGCGTGCTGATGCGAGTGAAACGATTATTCGCGCGGTGGATGAGGTTCGTCTCCATAACTTGTTTGCGGAACTGGATGCCGACACCTTGTTGGAGCTGCAAGATGTGCTCACCGAACCTTTGCTGGAAGAAGCATTGGGGCGCATGGATACGGAGCAAAAGCAACGGTATGCCTCCGCTCAGCAATATGCAGATAGCGAGGTAGGGCACTGGTGTGACCATCAACCTTTAGTGGTACCGGCGAAAACAAAAGTGAATGTCGTACTGCGTTTACTGCGCCGTGTGATGCCTAAATATTGTGACCATGTGTTCGTGGTTGATAGCCGTGGAATATGGGTTGGTGCGGTGCCGATTCACAAACTCTTTGGTGCTGATGGCGTGCTCAAAATTAGTGAGCTGGTGCGCGAACAGTTCCCGAGTCTGAATGCCCGCGAGGATATTTACGTGAGTGCCGATAAGGTCGCTAGCAGTGAAGAAGTTGCCTTACCAGTGCTAGACGATGGCGGGATGTTGATTGGTCGGCTTGACCTTGGCACTGCCTATGAGATGCAAGCGGAACGAGCAGAAGCGCAAATCATGGCCACGGCGGGTTTAGATGAAGATGAAGATTTATTCTCCCCGGTAATGAAAAGCGCGCGCAATCGTGCACTGTGGCTTGGCATTAATCTGATGACGGCTTTTCTTGCTTCTTGGTTTATCGGTTTATTTGAAGCAACCTTACAACAAGTGGTCGCGCTGGCGGTATTGATGCCCGTGGTGGCGTCAATGGGTGGGATCGCCGGAAGCCAGACGCTAACCTTGATTGTGCGAGGCTTAGCACTAGGACAAATATCTAAAAGTAACTTGAGGCCGCTACTGAACAAAGAGCTGCAAGTGGGGCTACTGAATGGTGTGCTTTGGGCGATAGTGATTGGTTTGATCGCCGGTTACTGGTTTAACAGCTGGGGACTAGGGATGGTGATTGGTGCTGCCATTATCGCCAATATTATCAGTGCCGCCTTGGCAGGTATCTTTCTTCCGGTCATTCTCGATAAGCTGAAAATTGATCCTGCGCTGTCAGGATCGGTCATTTTAACCACGGTGACGGATATTGTTGGTTTTGTTGCCTTCCTTGGGTTAGGAACCTTGTTTTTGCTGTAAACCTTTACCAAGAAAGCAGGGATTGAAAAGCGCTCGCCGTAACGACGAGCGCTTTTTGTTATGAGTTTGCTGGTGGCGCGGGAGTATCTGACGCAGCAGCGTCAGCGCTCTCTGGCCGTTTTCCGTCAGCGGCAGGGAGCAGTTTTTCGCAATAAAGCGTCATAATGTCTTCCCGTATTAATTGTTCGAGTTCGGCGGCGCGTTCGGTTGGACAGAACAGACGGACGTGAACATGCTGCTCGCCGGTGTCGGTATGCGACAAATAAACATGGGGCTCAGGCCCAGGTAAATCCACACCCGCATGACGTTCAATCACATGGTTATAGCGTCGAGCGACATCAAGAAAATCCTCGCTATGATCGTCAATGCGTGCCAGCAACGCGGGAATATGGGGATATAAATTAATATCGCCACGGATCACTGTATGAAAATGGTGATAGACATAGCGCTTCATAAAATTCAGGTTTTTTACCGTGGTGGTAAAAAACAAACTATTGGGCAGCGTCGCAGTTTTTCCGGTGTAGCAATAGTGACCATCAATTTCTTGAATTTTAGTCGCCATCAAATTGTGCTCGATCACTTCGCCGCGAGAGTTACCTACCTCAATCCAATCCCCGATACGAAATGACCGTGAACTAGCACGCTGAATAGAACCGGTAAAGCATAAAATGATTTCTTTCGATGCGACGACGACGGCCACTGCGATGGCAGTAAGCGAGAGGGCAAACTCGCTAATTTCCGTGTTCCAGAATAAGAATAAAAACAGCAACAGTAAGCTAAACGCACCATTTTTAGTGCGAGAGATCCACTTACGTTGATCTTCACTGAGAAAGTTACTGTCACCGCGAATACGGCGTAAGATTAGGCGGCGAATAACGCTGACAATAATAATGACGCCGATGGTGGTCAGTAGCTTGTTATCGACCAACAGTTGGGCAATATTTTTTAACTCAGATAACAAAGTTGCTCCCTATTGTTTTTTTCCCGAGCTTTGGCGCTATTCTGCCCCTTTGGCGATAAAAATAAAACGCAAAGTTGCCGATACCTCAGGACGAGGTATCGGCGTGTGAGGTGGGTGCTAATCTGTCATCAATTTGCTTTGTTGGATCATGGCATCAATCACTGAAGCGCTGAGCTCTTGGCTACTCAGGCCACTGATATCAATCTCGTAGGCTGCGGCCATATCTGCCACACTGAGGTTCTCGAACACTACGTGTTGATCGATTTGATTATCGCCCGCTGAGGAAATGTATAAGGTGGCTTCACCTTGGTCGTTGTCCTCAAGGGTTAGATAGTCTTCAAGGTTTGCACCGGCTTGGTCTTCATCAATCAGCAGCTCGGAGAGATCGAGAGTGTCTTTTTGCACATCAAAGTCCGTAATGCGATCGACCGCTTCTGCGCCGACCGACCCTTGATCACCGCTCAAAAAGGCGAATGTGTCCGACCCAAGCCCGCCAGTCAGCGTATCGTCCCCTTTACCGCCAATCAGCAGGTCATCGCCAAGACCGCCATCAAGCGTATCATCGCCATGATTCCCGAGTAAGCTATCATCTCCCTCGTTACCGATCAGGGTATCATCACCTGTATCGGCGGCGATGATTTCACTTTGATAGCCGCCTTCCAGTGTTTGGTCATCAACGGCAATAATATCAACTAGCGCACTGTCCACATAGCTACCGTTAGAGGTGGTGTATTCAAATTGATGCTCAGGCTCTGGTAGCACCGCATTTGAGCTATCCAAGGTAAGATAAATCTCGTAGCTTTCGGTCGTATTTAAAGCATTGTTGGAGACGATCTCAAAGTAATAAGTGCCTTGTTGACCGGCGGTAAAGCTATTGCTGCCAGTATCTGGATTGAGAGTATCCAGCAGCTGTTGGTTTTGGTCATAAACCCTAACGCTGAGGTCATTCCACCACCGATCATCATCAAAAAGTAAGGTCTCGTTTTGGTAGAGATCCATTTTTGTCATATCACTGTCGGTGCCGTTTTGGACCGTACCTGTCAGAGCTGCGTTGGCACCATAGTTACCGGCATCAATATGCGCCCATACCTCCTGTGTCATGGTGCCGAACTTACCGCGATCTAGGCTCTGAGCCTGAGCAAACGAGTCAGCGAAGTCGCCGAGCTCGGATTCCGCGATAAACTCAGAGTCGTTACCGATGGGATCAAGAACGGTTTGCGGATTTATCGCACCATCAGGTGTGAAGGTGATGTCATCCGTGCCCGTTACCGACCCTTGTATCGCATTACTGGTAGCCGTGATCGTGCTGCCCATCGAAGGAATGTCATTATGGGTTAAGGCCAAACCGGGAATGACGATCGGACTACCGTCATGAATATTGGTGATCACTATATCGTGATTGGCGTCAAGCCGTGCCTCGTAGTAGAGATTAATGACGACATTGACGTCACTGCTATCGCCATCGTTGTCGGTAAGCGTCAGTGCGATTTGCTCTTGCTCGTTGAGAATATCTCTGTCGACCGCCACGCGGTAGTCGTATTCGCCGGTATCAAAATTGATGGTGAGGATACCGCCTTTTGCGGTTTCAAAGGTCTGCTGTGCGCTGTCAGTCGTGGGATCATAGCTGTACGTTTGTCCATCCAAGGTGAGCGCGGAGATATAGCCACCGTCGGCCCCGAATAAGGAGACAGTATTGCCGTCATCATCCAATAGAACAAGGCCGCCTGACACTTGTCCACTCTCAATGGTTTGTAGTAGTGAGTAGGCGAGCTCATTTTCATCGGTGACCAGCAATACATTGTCACTGGTATTGCCTGAGCTACTTGCAGCTATGGGGGTCAGTGGCGATGTCGTAATGCCATCCCCGACCCCAACACTGAAGGACTCGTCAATACCTTGCGTACTGACATAAGTTTGCCATGCGCTTTGCAGGCTAGTGTTACTTTCAAAGTCATCATTGGGCATCCCGTCCGAGATAAAATACGAGATGGTTTTATCCGCAGCCAGCCCTGAAGTATCGACAGTATCTATGATCTCGTTCAGCGCGTTATCGTATCGGGTCGCGCCGCCGGCATACAGACCCTCGATTGCGTCTAATGCGCTACCGACGTCATTCTGAATCCAGCCAGAAGAGCTCGCGGTATCCGAGAAAGATACGATTTGAATGTTGAGATCCCCGAGTTTGTCGTATTCTTCTACCATAGATTTCAGTGCAGCTTTGGTAACTTCCATCCGAGTGGGTGAGTCCGGATCGCTTGGATCAACCGGATCGGACATACTGCCGGACAGATCAACGGTAAGAATAAGGTTAAACGTCGAGCTACTCTCCGCCGTGGCGTATAAGGCACTTTCGATGTTGTCAGATGTGGGCGTATCATCTTGGACGTTGATGGTTAACGTTGATGAGCGATACGCGGTAGATGCCGTCGGATCATAGGTAGTGTAGGTGAAGGCGTCGCTCACGTTATCACCGCTGGTGGCATTATTGAGCGTATAGGTGTAGTCACCCGCGCGATAACCTTGGGTGTTGTCTTGGTTATAAACAGTCAGAGTGCCAATGGCGGTGGTGAGGGTTAAAACCCCATCACTGCCAAAACTTTGCCCATTAATTTGATGCAGGCTAACATTGACGCCTATCCCCGTATCATTATCCAACAGGTTACCTTGGGTAGTTTGACTATTATCGTCGCTCACCAACCCTTGCTCGCTGACTGAAGCGATATCGGCGTTTAATTGGGTATTGTTGTCATGACCGAGTGTGAGCTGTGCCTGACTGGTATCCCCATCGCTGTCGGTGAGGGTATAGGTGAATACTTCATCGTCCAGCGTGCTGGCATCCGTCGTTGACGCGACCGATGATTGATACAGATAGCTGCCGTCGGGTTGAATGGTTAATTGCCCTTGCGATGTGGCAATCACAGTACTGCCGTTGACTGCATAGGTGGTGCCATTGAAGCTAACCGCGGTCACCGTGGTGGTATCCGCCCCGAGGGTATCGGCACCGGCGCCGGCAGTGATCACGTTCCCACCTGTCGAGGCGCCAGAGGCTACGCTATCACTATCATCATGGGCTACCGGCGCAGAGTCGCTCACATCGAAGGTCACGGTTGTCCACTCGTTATTCTCGCTGCTTTGGTAGGAGAAGCTGTCATAGACTTGACCGCCGCCTGCATGATTCACTGCCGGTGCAGTGTAGGTAAAGCTACCGTCTGCATTGACAGTAACACTGCCACCCAATGCGGTGGCGATGGTGGCAGGGCCGATAACAATTTCACTGTTACCACTTTCTCCTTGGCTAGCATTGGTGGCAACGCGGGTGACAGAGGCCTGTGTATCTGTATCGTTGCTGATCAGTCCGTCGACACTAGCAATGCTGGTGGTTTGTCCTTCGGTCTGTGCAAAGCTATCATTTTCTAGATTCAGCGTGGCCGTGGTTGATGCCTGATCCGTGCCGTCGGTACTGATAGCCGTAATCGATAGCGTGACACCAGTAATATCGGCAGGAGAGGCGAGATTAAGACCACTCAGTTGCGCGTCCGTGAGTAACCAATCGCCGGTGCTTGCCTCTTTTGTCCCCGCTGATAATACTGCATCATCCGGTAAGCCGCTGATTCGGTAAGTAAGTGTTTCGCCCGATTCATTGGCGGTGCCGGAGATTGTTAAGGGCGAAAGAATCGCACGTGACCCGCCCGCGCCAGGGTCAGTGGCGGAGATTTGTCCTGCGTTGTCGATATAAGTCAGTGATTGATCGCCACGGCTGACCGTAAGTGTGGGGGCGGTAGCAACCCCTTCGACGTTGAAGGTGACATCGTGGGTGAGACTCGCATTTTGCGTATCGGTGGCGCGGAAGCTTACTGTCTCTGTCCCACTCCAATCGGCGACCGATGAAATGGTTGCGATACCATTCGCATCAATAGAGACGGAGACCCCACTGGGCACATTTGCCACATCGAAACTCAAAGTATCGTCACTGTCGATATCGGAAAACACTGTATTAAGATCAATGGTGTAGCTAACAAAATCCTCTTGCAGAGTTTGTGTTGAAACGGCTTGAGCCAAGGTGGGGGCGTCATTGGTACCGGTAATAGTAATGGTAATGTCCTGTTGTACGCCGTTAGTAGCCGTTAATGTGATGGTGTCGGTAACTTGATCGCCGGCATCCAAATTCTGCACCGCAGACTGATCGAGGGTGTAGGTCCAGTTCTCACCGAACAGCTCTAGCGAACCGTAAGTCCCGGTTTCTGTGGTATCGGCAAAGGTTGGCGCGTCGTCACTATCGACATCACTGATCGCAATGGTGCCGGTGGCAGTGACCGCATCGCCCACGTTGCCTTCGGTCACTGAACCAACAAACTCACCACTCACTTCAGGAGCATCATCCGTCCCCGTAATGGTGATAACAATATCTTGTTGCGTGTTATCGCTCGCAGTCAGGGTGATGGTGTCGGTCACCTGATCACCGGCATCTAAATTCTGCACGCTGGCTTGATTGAGGGTGTAGGTCCAGTTGCCATCGACCAGCTCTAGCGAACCATATGTACCCGCTTGTGTGACATCGGCAAAGGTAGGCGCATCGTCACTATCGACATCACTGATCGCAATGGTACCCGTCGCAGTCACCGCGGCATCGCCCACGTTGCCTTCGGTGACAGAACCAACAAAGCTACCGCTTACTTCAGGGGCATCATTCGTCCCCGTAATGGTGATCACAATATCTTGCTCTGTGCCATCAGAGGCAGTCAGGGTAATGGTGTCCGTCACCTGATCGCCAGCATCTAAATTCTGCACGGCAGATTGATCAAGGGTGTAAGTCCAATTACCGTTAACTAGCTGGAGCGAGCCATAAGTACCTGTTTCTGTGGTATTGGCGAAGGTGGGTGCATCTTCACCGTCGATATCAGTGATCGCAATGGTGCCCGTGGCAGTGACGGGTGCATCACCTTCGTTGCTTTCGGTGACAGAACCAACAAACTCACCAGTCACTTCAGGGGCATCATCCGTCCCCGTAATAGTGATCACAATGGCTTGTTCAGTACCATCGCTTGCTGTGAGGGTGACGGTATCCGTCACTTGATCACCGGCATCTAAATTCTGTACTGAGCTCTGATTTAGCGTGTAAGTCCAGTTGCCGTTGACCAGTTCTAGCGAGCCATAGGTACCCGCCTCAGTGGTATCGGCAAAGGTGGGGTTATCGTCGTCATCAATATCACTGATCGCAAGGGTGCCGGTGGCAGTCACGGCCGCATCACCTACGTCACCTTCGGTGACTGAACCAACAAATTCACCGGTGACTTCCGGCGCATCACCAGTACCGGTAATGGTGATAACAATATCTTGCTGTGTGCCATCAGAGGCAGTCAGAGTGATGGTATCGGTGACCTGATCGCCGGCATCTAAATCCTGCACGCTGGCTTGATCAAGGGTGTAGGTCCAGTTCTCACCGACTAGTTCCAGCGAACCATAAGTGCCGGTTGCTGTGATATTGGCGAAAGTGGGTGCATCGTCGTTATCGACATCACTGATCGCAATGGTGCCGGTGGCAGTGACAGGCGCATCGCCTTCGTCACCTTCGGTGACCGAGCCGGAAAAGTTACCGGTCACTTCAGGCGCATCGTCGGTGCCCGTAATAGTGATGACAATATCTTGCTCTGTGCCATCAGAGGCAGTCAGGGTGATGGTATCCGTCACCTGATCGCCAGCATCTAAATTCTGTACTGAGCTCTGATTTAGCGTGTAAGTCCAGTTGCCGTTGACCAGTTCTAGCGAGCCATAGGTACCCGCCTCAGTGGTATCGGCAAAGGTTGGATTATCGCCGTCATCCACATCACTGATCGCAAGGGTGCCGGTGGCAGTGACAGGTGCATCACCTTCGTTGCCTTCGGTGACTGAGCCGGTAAAGCTACCGGTGACTTCAGGTAAGTCGTCGGTGCCGGTAATGGTGATGACAATATCTTGTTGCGTGTTATCGCTTGCGGTGAGGGTGATGGTGTCGGTCACCTGATCACCGGCATCTAAATTCTGCACGCTGGCTTGATTGAGGGTGTAGGTCCAGTTCTCACCGACCAGCTCTAGCGAACCATATGTACCCGCTTGTGTGACATCGGCAAAGGTAGGCGCATCGTCGGTGTCAACATCATTGATCGCAATGGTGCCCGTCGCAGTCACCGCGGCATCGCCCACGTTGCCTTCGGTGACAGAACCAACAAAGCTACCGCTTACTTCAGGGGCATCATTCGTCCCCGTAATGGTGATAACAATATCTTGCTCTGTGCCATCAGAGGCAGTCAGGGTGATAGTGTCGGTGACTTGATCACCGGCATCTAAATGCTGCACGGCAGATTGATCAAGCGTATACGTCCAGCTGCCATTCACTAGCTCGAGCGAGCCATAAGTGCCGGTTGCTGCGGTATCGGCAAAGGCAGGCGTATCGTCGCCATCCACATCACTGATCGCAAGGGTGCCGGTGGCAGTGACCGCATCGCCCACGTTGCCTTCGGTCACTAAACCAACAAACTCACCACTCACTTCAGGAGCATCATCCGTCCCCGTAATGGTGATGACAATATCTTGCTGGGTGTTATCGCTCGCAGTCAGGGTAATGGTATCGGTGACCTGATCGCCAGCATCTAAATCCTGCACGCTGGCTTGATTGAGGGTGTAGGTCCAGTTGCCATCGACCAGCTCTAGCGAACCATATGTACCCGCTTGTGTGACATCGGCAAAGGTAGGCGCATCGTCGGTGTCAACATCATTGATCGCAATGGTGCCCGTCGCAGTCACCGCGGCATCGCCCACGTTGCCTTCGGTGACAGAACCAACAAAGCTACCGGTGACCTCAGGCGCATCGTCGGTCCCCGTAATGGTGATGACAATATCTTGTTGTGTGTTATCGCTTGCGGTGAGCGTGATAGTGTCTGTCACCTGATCACCGGCATCTAAATCCTGCACGCTGGCTTGATTGAGGGTGTAGGTCCAGTTGCCATCGACCAGCTCTAGCGAACCATATGTACCCGCTTGTGTGACATCGGCAAAGGTTGGCGCGTCGTCACTATCGACATCACTGATCGCAAGGGTGCCGGTAGCAGTGACAGGTGCATCGCCTTCATTACCTTCGGTCACGGAACCCACAAACTCACCGGTGATCTCAGGGGCGTCGTCCGTCCCTGTAATGGTGATAACAATATCTTGCTCAGTACCATCAGAGGCTGTCAGGGTAATGGTATCCGTCACCTGATCGCCGGCATCTAAATCCTGAACCGAGCTCTGATTTAGCGTGTAAGTCCAATTACCATTAACTAGCTGGAGCGAACCATAGGTTCCTGCTTCAGTGGTATTGGCAAAGGTGGGCGTATCGTCGCCATCCACATCACTGATCGCAATGGTACCCGTGGCAGTGACCGCTGCATCGCCCACGTTGCCTTCGGTCACTGAGCCAACAAACTCACCGGTGACTTCAGGCGCATCGTCGGTCCCCGTAATGGTGATGACAATATCTTGTTGTGTGTTATCGCTTGCGGTGAGCGTGATAGTGTCTGTCACCTGATCGCCGGCATCTAAATTCTGTACTGAGCTCTGATTTAGCGTGTAAGTCCAGTTGCCGTTGACCAGTTCTAGCGAGCCATAGGTACCCGCCTCAGTGGTATCGGCAAAGGTTGGCGCATCGTCGCCATCCACATCACTGATCGCAAGGGTACCCGTGGCAGTGACCGCATCGCCTTCGTTGCCTTCAGTGACCGAGCCGGTAAAGTTGCCGGTGACTTCAGGCGCATCTTCGCTACCAGTAATAGTGATCACGATGGCTTGTTCAGTGCCATCAGAGGCGGTGAGGGTAATGGTATCGGTGACTTGGTCTCCGGCATCTAGGTTCTGCACTGCAGATTGATCAAGCGTATACGTCCAGCTGCCATTCACTAGCTCGAGCGAGCCATAAGTGCCGGTTGCTGCGGTATCGGCAAAGGCAGGCGTATCGTCGGTGTCGACATCACTGATCGCAATGGTGCCCGTCGCAGTGACAGGCGCATCGCCTTCGTTGCCTTCAGTGACCGAGCCGGTAAAGTTACCGGTGACCTCAGGCGCATCGTCGGTCCCCATAATGGTGATCACGATATCTTGTTGCGTGTTATCGCTTGCGGTGAGGGTGATGGTGTCGGTCACCTGATCGCCGGCATCTAAATCCTGCACGCTGGCTTGATCAAGGGTGTAGGTCCAGTTCTCACCGACCAGCTCTAGCGAACCGTAAGTCCCGGTTTCTGTGATATCGGCAAAAGTCGGCGCATCGTCGCTATCAACATCACTGATCGCAATGGTGCCCGTGGCAGTGACGGGTGAATCACCTTCGTTGCCTTCGGTGACCGAGCCAACAAAGCTACCGCTTAGTTCAGGGGCATCATTCGTCCCCGTAATAGTGATAACAATATCTTGCTCAGTGCCATCAGAGGCAGTCAGGATGATAGTGTCGGTGACCTGATCGCCGGCATCTAAACTCTGCACCGCAGATTGATCAAGGGTGTAGGTCCAGTTGCCGTTAACTAGGTCTAGCGAGCCATAAGTCCCCGCTTCTGTAGTATTCGCAAAGGCCGGTGTATCGTCGTCATCGACATCACTGATCGCAATGGTGCCGGTGGCAGTGACAGGTGCATCGCCCACGTTGCCTTCGGTCACTGAGCCGGTAAAGTTACCGGTGACTTCA